>NZ_JAFYUW010000140.1:0-8588 GCF_017549435.1 Brochothrix sp. | reverse complement strand
TCCGCTTTACGAGAACAGTAGGGGTGCTGACATTGTTGCGAATATATGAGCTTACAAAGACAGTATGGGACGGAGCGCAAGCGAGTACCAATCCTTATGACTTTATCGTTGCGAATTTATTCGCTTTACGAGAGTAGTATGGGACGCAGCGACAGCGAGTACCAAACCTTATGTTAATTACTTAATAGTACTAATCTTTTGCTAATATCCCAACGTGTTCATCTGATTTTTAATTTATAAATATATATCATGTTCTATAATTTAGTGTGCTGGCGACGCACTAAATTATAGATTTTTTTATGAATTTAATTTGAGAAAAAGAGCATTCAGATGAATTTATTCCTACTATTTATGATTGAAAAAAATTCAACGGTATGCGCAATCGCTGAATTGAGGAGTGAATTGTGATCCAATAAAAATGAGGAGTTAACATGGAGTCAGATAAATTAAAAGAGATGAAAAATGTGGTAGAAGATTATTATCTTAGTGGATTGAAACAAAGTGAAATTGCTAAAAAAATAATTTATCGAAATCAAAAGTATCACGCTTAATTAATGAAGCGAAGGAAAAAGGTTATGTTGAAATAAAATAAATAGTCTTATTAAATGTGTTCTTTAGTTAAATCACATGACAGGTTAGTATCTGACTTTTTTTGACAAATCAACATTTTTTCAAAAACAAATAAACTTTTTCGCATCCCAAAATAGATATGTATTTTAAAAATTCAAAAAAAGATGAATCCAATTCAAGCTATAGAGGGCGTGGCTTTACATCGGTTTTTAAAAAATAAAGTGAACAAATTATGCAGAATAATTCTGAGTTGAAAAGTCGGAATAACAGATACCCCCTAGACAACTAGGGGGTATAAGCGTTATAATTGACTCAAGAGATATTTAACTTTTAACTTTTAAAAATGTTTATTTTTGAAAAAAAAGGGAAATGCTAAAGAAGTATTTGTTATATCTCAATGAAGCCTTTTAAAATCGAAAGGGGTGCTGGAATATGGTAACAATATATACTACTCCAAGTTGTACATCTTGTCGTAAAGCAGTTGCTTGGTTGAAAGAGCATAATATTCCATTTAAAGAACAAAACTTATTTAAACAAAAACTATCTCGTGATCAATTAAAAGAGATTTTAAGCTTGTCTGAAAATGGAACTGATGATGTGATTTCACAAAAATCAAAAGCATTTCAACATGTAAAGAAAGACATTGATAACTATACATTGGATGAACTTTTCACTCTAATGATTGAAAATCCAACTATTATGAAACGTCCAATATTGATTGATGAAAAAAGACTTGAAGTAGGCTTTAACCAAGAGGATATCCGCAGCTTCTTACCACGTAAAGTAAGAAACTATGAACTCTCTGAATTACAAGCTAAACTTAATCTTGAAGAAGCAATCTAATAAAAACAGTAAGTGATTCTATAACTAGGAAGGCGTAACTCATAGGGTGCGTCTTTTTGTTTATAGAAAAATGTAAGGGGGATATTTGTGTGCAGTACGTTGAAGAGGGTGTGAACCTGTTTGCGAGGAGCAACACGTTATACTTTAATAATGGGAACAAGCTCTATAAAAAAACTAATCAAAGACCTGTAGAACTTATTAACGATGAAAATTACATCGCAGCAAAGTTTGGGGAAGCTTGGATTGCTGTGTTTGAAGTGATAGAAAAAAAGAATGAAAATTGGTTAGATGTTCATGCACAGTTTTATGATGATAAGCTGTTAGTTGCGATGCCCTTTCCAACAAAAGAAATCTACTTGTTTGATAAGTTAGGCCTTATTGTAACACACCATTTTTTAGAGGAGCCCATCTCGGCTATCGATATCAATAAACGCACAAAAGAAATTATAACATTGAGTGATGATGGCAGCCTACTTTCTTATTATAGCTATGAAAATAATGTGTTGGTATTGGTTAAACAACTGCAATTAAAAGTGCAATACACACAAATGTGTTATTGCCATAAAGGTATCTTACTTGTTAATACATCTGAACAAAAAGTTATTCTTTGTAATGAAGAAACAGAGTCAGATTGGTTGAAGTTTGAAGGTAAAATATTTGATATTATTAGTTTGGATAAACCTGTATTTTATGGGATGTTTTTAGGTGGTATTTATCAAATTGAACCAGCAGAACTTATTGTATAATAAAGAAGAGCAGATTAATCTAAACAATAAAAACCACAAGATTATTATTTTGTGGTTTTTTATTGTTTAGATTAACATTTCAGGAGAAATAATAATGAGAGTTTTTAAATGCCTGTGGGTGAATCTTTTTTAGATTTGTCAGTTTGACTAATTCTAATGATGAGGTGTTTGCAAAAGACCATGCTCCAATTTCTTTGACATTTTGTAGTTGGATGAGTTGTAGTTTTTTTGCATTATTAAATGCATAAGGTGGTATATTTGTTATATCTGATGTAATTAATATTTCTAAGCTATTCCAGCAGGGATAATTTAATACATTGTTTGATATTGAGAAGCTATTAGGCCCTTCAATAGTGAGATGTTTTATACTATTGGTGCCTTTATCGATAATGGAATCTAATGCTCCGATGAATTCTTGGAAGGTAATTTTTTCTAGGATACGAACAATAACATAAACCTTATTATTTTTATTGCTAAATGATGAAATACAGAACTTTTCATTGTAAGTATTTTCGTTACACATACTATTAATACACCTCCATAACTGTTTATATAGTGTTTTCGTTACTACGCTGTAATAAACTACTTGTTTATTTTAAATGAAATAATTTTTAAAAAAACATTTTTTTTTTAGAAAATAATAAAATAAAAGAAGAATGATAAAAATTTGTACTTTAATAAAAAGAATGCTAAAATTCCATACGGATAGAAAATAACGTAAGAGGAGAGAATTTGATGATAAATATGCATGATTTTTTAGAAACAAATGATCGTAATAAATTATATTTAATACATTTTCTAGAAGCAGATATGAATCATTACTTTCCGATAGATTCGTTAATGAAAAACTTGGGTATATCAAGATTTAAAGTTGAAAATTTGATTGAGGAATTAAATGTTGAATTAGCTGAACTCAAATTAAATAAACTTGAAATTATTAACATTCATTTTGTAACAGCAACCAATATCAACGAAGAAACTATTATACGTTTGAGAAGAAGTTATGTGAGAAAATCATACTATTTCTGTTTGTTTGAGGAATTACTTTATAGGAAGACAAGTCTAGCAGAATTTGCAGAGAAGTTTTTTATAAGTGAATCAAAAGCATATGATGTTAAAAAGAAATTATCTAGTATGTTAAAACCGTTATCTATATCAATAAAAAATGGACAGATACAAGGTGATGAGGAAAAAATCAGACTGCTTTATTTTGATGTATATTACTTTTTCTTTAATGGATGCAAAGATATATTTAAAGTCAGAATAGATGAAATTAAAGAACATGAAGAGATTATTTCAAATTTAAAAGGGAATATACCTTTAAGTCAGGAAGAAAAGATATATATTTTCATGAGGATTATTAATAAAAGGATTAAGAATGAAAACTATGTTGAAATCTCCTCTACAGATTTCAATAGTGAAAATGATACTTTACAAGCTTATCAAAAATACATTCCTATGAAAGATAAGGATATAAAAATACAAGAAACACTTTATTTTTCACGGTTTTTATATGCTGAAAACTTCATACCGATTGAAGATACTGATATAGGTAAAGCAAATATACGCTTAGTTAATAAGATAGGTACAGATTTTTCTGAAAAAATAGTGAGAGAATTGTTGCAGGAGAGCAATGCAATTAATGATAGTGAAATATTGCCTCAGTTAATGGCGAATATCAATCGTATTAACTTTCGCTGGATATATTTTCAATATTCGACAAATACCTTTATAACGGATAACCAATGGAAGTACTTTGAAGAAGTGTATCCAGAATATTTTGAGTTTGTTATTTCATTTATTGAAAAGGCGGCATTTATTAAATCTGAAAGTGCAAAAAAAACATTGTTTTATGATTATCTTTTTGCGATTATAACGATAGTACCCATCTCTTACCTTTCAAGAAGTATTAATATATGTATCGACTTTTCAAGAGGAAAAACTTATACTGACTATATATCAAATAATATTTTACAGTTTCAGTCAATGGACATAAATATTAGTACTAAACCTGATGATAAAACGGATTTATATATATCAGATTATAATTCTGAGTTTGTATCTTGTAATCAAATAATATGGAAAGAGCCACCCACTAATAAAGATTGGAAGAATTTTGGGAATACGCTTGTATTTATACGAAGGGAGAAACAACGTGAAAAAGCAAAATGAATTCATTGGTTTCACAATAATATTTTTGAGCGCCACGATTATTATGTTACCTCATTCGGTACAAGCTGCTGATACATATAGTGCGAATGATTCTATTAAAATTAATTTCAGCAATAAAAAAATGGTGAAAGAAAAAAAAAGCAAGCCAGATGACACACAACAAAATTTCAAAAAAATTGAGCAGCAATTAGCTATAATGCAAGGAGAAAAAATTGAAGATGATAATACTGATACGTATTTAGGTGGTTTTTTCTCTTCATTAGCCGGAACGGTTTTTTTTGCAGAATAAGTAAATAATATAAATTAAAGAAGGAAAAAACATGTTGCAGATACTGCGACATGTTTTTTGTTTTTTAAAATAATAAAAAGATAAAAAGAAAAAAAAAGAATATACTACGTTATACTAAATATTAGGGTATTAAGTTTATATACTGTTTTGATAGTTTAAGCTTAATTAAAGTATACAAATAATCGTTGTATGATTTTGAAAAATAAATTTAAGAATTTTGGAGGAAAGAATATGCATAAAATTAAAGAATCATTGACTAAAAAACTCTTAATAATTGTGGCAGTGATTGTTGCAATTAGCCAGATAGGAATTATTTCAGTTATTGCCGATGTAAATGAACCAACTAGTGATGTTCTCATTACATCTGAAAAAACAAACGTTGGAATTGACGAAGTTTTTAAAGTGAATGTAAAAGGAGATGAAGTTGATCTTACCGATTTCAAAATCTCATATCCAAAATCATTGATACTAGTGAGTGAAAAAAACATCAACAAAAAACATATTGAATACCAGTTTAAAGCTTCTACTGAAGGTGAATTTACAGTAAATGGATTACTAAAAGATAAAGAATTAGAAGGCGTAACAATAAAGGTGAAAAATGAGAAAGAAGCAGAAAAGGCCAAAGAAGCAGATGCTACGCCTAAAGCTTCTTTAAATAAATCAGTTGTCGCGGAGAAAGATCCCATCGACAAGGGAACTAAAAATGCAACATTAGAATATGATGTTAATTTAAGTGCGCAAAAAGATGTCGATTTTTCGTCAGGTGAAAATTATTTAGGGTTTCCGTATAAAGTTACAATAAACTCGACAGCAAATGCAACGAATACTCTTGCAGGTGTAAACTTAACTTTCAAGATTCCTTCGGGTTATAAGTTATCCTCAGATGGCGAAAACTCAGGGATAGTTACAGGTCCTGATTCGATTGTAAAGGAGTATACAATTAATGACGACGGGACAATCAATATTGTGCTAAATGAGATTACTAAAACAATTGCTGAATTTACGATTGCGATTGTTCCCATCACGGATGCCGGTAGTGAAGCTAATATTCATGATAGATATGATGGTGAGATTCTTACTGGATCAATTGTAGGATCAGAAACAGTGTCGGGTAAGGTACCACAATCAGAGCAACAAACAACATTACACGGCACAACAGATTATGCTGTTAATAAAACAGCAGCCACTGCCCCAGGTTCAACGAATCGACTAGTCACCTATTCATTCAATGTTAATCGTGTAGGTTCTAATAAAGAAATTACATTACAAAATTTAAAATTAGAAGATAACATCCCGGCAGGTGCAATTATTAAGAGTAGCAATAATGCGGGTGGTAAGTGGATCATAACAGGTGATCAAAATACAGGATGGAAAGCGATTTGGGAAAGGGACAAACAGTTTTACGGTGCAGGTAATTCCCTATCTTCACAAGATGGTGAAATACCATCACTAGTAGTGGAGTATCCTGAAGATAAATTCCCTGATGATACAAGGCCACCTAAAAACATCGTAACGATGTCGGCTAATGATAATAACCCTGAGAGTACAGAAATAGCAGGGAAACCTAGTGAAGCACAAGGTCCAATCTTATCCAGTGGTGAGGATGATTCTAGCGGTCTTGATAAAAAGATATTAACCAACACATGGTTATCAGGAAGTATTTATTCTAACTATGAGGTGAATGGTAGTTTTGTTGCAGATAAAAATTCGAAAAAAAGTGTTAAAAATATGACAATTGAAGACAGTATGGATCGTTTTGGGAACGAGGTTTTTTGGAGCCATTTTATAATTTCAAATATAAATATACAGTTAAATACACCGATTGTAGAGGGTGATACAAAATTGACTGTGAGTTATAAAACAAATAAAAACGGCTGGAGAAACGCTAGTGATGCAAAAGCTAAATCGGTTTTAAAGATAGGTTTTCATGTTGTAGGGAGTCTTAATTATGCCCAAACGGACAAATCAGATTTACAGATTGATTTACAACCGGGTGAAGTTTTAACTGGTTGGAAAGTATCGGTAGTAAATGAAAAAGATAAAGCTGAGAATGTACAACCGAAAATTATTGTAAACGGTATTTCTTCTTTTGCGAACATTTTTGATCAAACAATTGACCATAGCATTAAATCGATACAAAACACTGCTAGCCAAGAAGTTGAGTTTAAAGATGGTTCGATAAGCGAAGAAAAGACATCTGAAGCAAAAGTTAATTTACAACCCAATTTAAACTTAAATACGATTGTCAATGTCCCTTCTACATTAACAGTTGGAAAGACAAATAATTTTACAGTTTACGCGAATAATCTAACACCAGAAGAAGATGTTGACGGTGCAATTATGAGGGTAGTTCTACCTGCAGGAGTAACTTTGGATTCTAGTAAGGGTGTTAGTGCAGCTGAAAAAAAATTAGGTGCACCATACAATATTGACGTTCCTCAACCAGGTAACGATATTGATATTACGACAGAAGTATTGCCAGCGACGGCTGATTATAACGCATCTCGACAAGTTGTAGTGTTCAAGTTCAAAAAAGCATTAGCAACATTACAAAAAGCAGGTTCCGCATCAGATAGAAATATCGGGAATTCAGGCTTTAAGTATAACTTACCTGTTAATGTTTCTCAGGTTGCATATGATGCTTTTATTGAAAATAATCAAAAAGCGCCAATAGAAAGTTGGATTACTACTGATTCCGAAAAATTCAAAGACTATTCGGTCGTTGCCTATGGAAGCCGAAATCATCAAGACATTCATGATTTTGATAAAAATAGAGACTCGATTGTATGGGACAGTAAGTTTTCACAGGTGATTAGTGACGGAGGGTTGATATTATCTAAATCAGTTGAGGGCGCAGTTAACACTGGTTTTTCTGATCAAGCAACCATTAGTAATGGCGAAAATGCAACCTGGAAATTACTTTTGAATAATACATTATCAACTCAAGTAGTTTCTCCTGTTATTTTCGATGATATTAGTAAACTAAATGGGAATTCCGATTTTATAACGAAGTTAACTGGACCAATAGAAGTTAGTAAGGGTGCAGTTGTAGAGTACTCTAAAGATGCCACATCTAGTAATAATGGTTCTTGGAGTAGTGATTGGAAAGAGGCAAAATCTTTTAAAATCACTAAAAATGTATTGAATATTGGAGAAAAAATAGAAGCCTTTGTTCCAGTCACAAGTCCTATAAGTGCAAAACAAGGTGAGCTAACAATCAATACTGCTCAGGGTGAAGCTATTTTAAATGGTAATACGTTACCGTTCACTTCAAATGAGGCACAAATTAATATAGTAGTCGATACAAACACTGTCGTGTTAAGCAAAACAGACGATACTACAAAGGAAAAATTACAAGGTGCAGTTTTTGACTTGCAAGATTCGAACGGAAAAGTGTTGCAAAGTGGTTTAACAACAGATGATGAAGGCAAGATTACTGTTGATGAATTAGTTGTTGGAACATATCAATTTGTGGAAACCAAAGCTCCAACAGGTTATGAGTTGGATGCCACACCGATTAAGTTCGAGGTCAAAAAAGGCCAAACAGAAGTGGTACAAGTAAGCATGACAAACGAATTAACAAAAGGTGGTTTCGTATTAACGAAAACTGACGACAAAACAGGCGAAGCTTTACAAGGTGCTGTTTTTGAATTACAAGACACCGACGGAAAAGTATTACAAAGTGGTTTGACGACGGATGCTTCTGGTAAAATAGCTGTTTCTGATTTAACACCCGGCAACTATCAATTAGTAGAAACGAAAGCCCCAACAGGTTACGAGTTGGATAGCACACCGATTAAGGTAGAGGTTAAAAAAGGCCAAACAGAAGCTGTTCAAGTAAGCATGACGAACGAATTAACTACAGGTGGTTTCGTATTAACGAAAACTGACGACAAAACAGGCGAAGCTTTACAAGGTGCTGTTTTTGAATTACAAGACACCGACGGAAAAGTATTACAAAGTGGTTT
>NZ_JAFYUW010000017.1:0-46516 GCF_017549435.1 Brochothrix sp. | reverse complement strand
CTTAGATAAAATTCAAAAAAACGTTTGGTGACGATAGCAAAGAGGATACACCTGTTCCCATCCCGAACACAGTAGTTAAGCTCTTTAGCGCCGATGGTAGTTGGGGGTTTCCCCCTGTGAGAGTAGGACGTTGCCAAGCAAGTTTGGTAGTAATAGCAAGAAGGATACACCTGTTCCCATCCCGAACACAGTAGTTAAGCTTTTTAGCGCCGATGGTAGTTGGGGGTTTCCCCCTGTGAGAGTAGGACATTGCCAAGCAAACTTAAAATACCCTTATGGGTATTTTTTTTTCGAAAATATTAACCGCTCCCCAAAAAATTAGACCTGAAAATATTTATATATTATGAAAAAATAACTCAGGGAGTTTGCTTATTAAGAAACTTTATTTAAATCCATTCATGAAGATGTATAATAACGAGATTTTCTCTTCTGCAATTTCAGTGAAGCCAAGAGATCATTCGGTTATGACTGCATTGAAGTAAACAATTGAGAAAAAAAGTGATTGTACTTATCATTGAACTTTTTATTCAAATAAAGGATGGAGATAGCAAATGAAAGTTTTTAACAATGAACTAAAAAAAGCATATTTTTCAAAGTATGTCTCGTAAACGAAACTGCTTAGAAATTATCCATAGGAGAATTTCTTTAGCATACTCAAACTAGAACTTTACCAGGGCATTATCTATAAAAAATATCAGGAATTAAAATCAGGGATTGAAAATTATATAGCATACTATCATCATTCTCAAATGAAATAAAAATTAAACTAGCAAAGTGTGGCTCAATTCATAAAGAAAATGAGCGGAACTACGTAAAAAAACAGAGTAGAAAATCTACTCTGTAAAAAGTCTAGCTTTTTTGGTTACTACATTAAGTGTTTTTATTTTCTAAATTAATTAACTGGAGACATAAAATCAGTTTTGTTTAGTTCCCCGTTGAATTTTTGAATGAGGCCAGAGAATTGGAGGCGCTCTGCTTCAGACCATTCATCTAATAGGCTTTCATAAATTTTATGGCGTGCTTGATGAGCTTTCTTTAAAAAATAACGTCCGCTTTCTGTTAAAGAATATTTTTTTGACTTTTTATCTTCGATGCTAGTTTCGACACGAAGGACACCTTCACTAACCATATCTTTTAGTTGTTTTTTGACTTTTTCTAATTCTATATGATAAATTTCTGAAATTTTATCAGCAGATAATTTTGGTGTTTCAGCTAACAAATCAAGAATCAAATACGTAGACCATTTTAAGTTTGTTTCCGATTCATTAATTTTTGTTTTGAAAGTGCCCAATCTAAAAGTATGTGCTAATTCGTGTGCAATTTGTTCAGTACTATCATTATTTTTATATGATGACATATGTCAGTCTCCTTTTATTATCTTTATTATCATTGGATAGAAACTAAAAATACAGTTTAATTATAAGTATTTGAATGTTTCTAATAGTCTAGTACAGTATAGCAAAGTATCATTAGAATTACCAATTTAGCAACTGTACTTATTAGTAATACACAAAATTAATCTGGTGTAAAATATTAGTTGATTGTGACATTTTCATGGTATAATATATTGGTTGTAATCTATTATATATATAGTGAAAGGAGTTATTTTTATGCAAGAAACAAAAGAAGCTTACCAGGTTTTACTCTATTATTTATACACACCAATCGAAAATCCAACAGAATTCGCACAAAATCATTTGGCATACTGTAAGGATTTGGAATTGAAGGGTCGTATATTAATTGGTGATGAGGGTATCAATGGTACTGTCTCAGGTACTGTAGAGAAAACAAATCAATATGTTAAAGATATGCAAGCGAATCCACTATTTAAAGGCATAAAATTTAAAATTGATCAAGCAGACGGTCATGTTTTTAATAAAATGCATTGTCGTCCACGAACTGAAATTGTAGCTCTAGAGTTAGAGGATGATATTAACCCTCATGAAGTAACAGGTGAGTATTTAAATGCTGATAAGTTCCGTGAAGCATTACTAGATGAAAATACTGTTGTATTGGATGCTCGTAATGATTATGAATATGATTTAGGGCATTTTCGTGGCGCAATTCGCCCAGATATACGCTCTTTCCGTGAGTTACCTCAATGGGTTCAGGATCATAAAGATGAATTGATGGAAAAAAGAGTAGTTACTTATTGTACAGGTGGTATTCGTTGTGAAAAATTCTCTGGTTACCTTGTACGTGAAGGTTTTAAAGATGTTGGACAGCTTGATGGTGGTATTGCTACTTATGGTAAAGATGAAATGGTTAAAGGTGATTTATGGGATGGTAAAATGTACGTCTTTGATAAGCGCATATCAGTTCCAATCAACCAAGTAGAAGAAGTTATTGTTGGTGTCGATTATTTTGATGGTACACCTTGTGAACGTTATATTAACTGTGCGAATCCACGTTGTAATAAACAAATTTTAACTAATGAATCAAATGAATTAAAATACTTGGGAAGCTGTTCACATGAATGTCGTGTACATGAAGACAATATTTATACTAAACGCCATAATATGTCTGAAGAAGAGTATCAAGAACGTCTATTATTAATAACAGACGGTAAATAATAAAAAAGCAGTTTCTCTCAAAATTAGTTGAGAGAAACTGCTTTTTGCATTGTAGTAAATTCTTGATGCTTTTTTGTAACAGTGAAACCATTTATTGTATAGAACTGTTTTAAAAATTTATTGCTATTTAAGTAATCTAGTCTTAGTGAAGAGATAGATAAACTTTCTGCAATCTCTTCAATGTGTTTTAACATGTGTGAACCGAGATTCATACCATTAAATTCATTGCTAACCATTAAACGATGGATATAAAAGACTTTGGCTTTATCTTTTCCCCATAGTTGAGTGTCCCAAGTACTTTGATCTTGAAGTAATATCACAGCACCAATAATTTGACTATTATATTCATAAACCATAACTTCATTATTAGTTATTCGATATTTTGTATTATGAGAGTCAACACCATCTAACAACGCTGACCACTGACTAGAACCTGATTCTTTGAACGCTTTAGCTTTTTGCAGTAATAGGTTCCAAACAGAGTGATAGTCGTCTGGTGTCGCCCAGCGAGGTGTAATTTGATAAGAGCTATCATTTTTAGTAATTGTGATAGGTGTCATTACCAAGCACCTTAATAATAGGGTGCCATAAAGAGATAAACGATTACACCAGTTATACTAACATATAGCCATATAGGCATTGTCCAACGAACAATTTTTTTATGTTTGACTGTTTGCATTGACCAACCCCACCATGTAGAAAATAAAGCAAGTGGCACAACAAGTGCAGCTAATATACTGTGACTTACTAAAATAAAGAAGTAAATCGGACGAACAACACCTTGTCCACCAAATTTAGGTGGTTCACTTTGGAGAAAGTGAAATGTAAGATAAGAGAATAAAAAGAGCATTGTCGTTACCCACGCTGCTAAGATAAAGCCGCGGTGTAATTTAATGTTTTTCTTCTTAATAATCGCCCACAATGCAAAGCATAAGAAAATGAAAGTAAAACTGTTAAACACAGCGTTGAATCGAGGGAAAAGATAGAGATCGAATGATACTTTTCCACTGTATCCAACAAGTGGTGAGAAAAAGAGTAGTAGAATGAATATGTCGGCTAGAATAGAGACTGTTATGATTAAACCAACGTGATTTTTTTTACTCTTTGGGTGGTGTTCCTGAGACATTTAAATGTCCTCCTTAATTATAATTAGCTTTTTTGACGGTTGTATGCACCGTGCCATACAGGTCCAATAAATTGGTTAAGCGCAAAACCATCTTTAATTGCTGCAGTAACAAAGTCTTTTGCTTTAGCAACAGAATCAGAAACAGTCATACCATTAGCAAGTCCTGCAGTAATTGCTGCTGCAAATGTACAACCTGCACCATGATTATGATTACCAGGTACCTTTGGAGCTTCTAATACAGTATAGTTACTACCATCAAAGAGCAAGTCGATAGCTTTATCAGTTTGCAAGGCTTTTCCGCCTTTAATAACAACGTATTTAGCACCTAAAGCATGTATTTTGGCAGCCGCAACTTTCATACCTTCAAGATCGGTAATAGGAGCAGTCTGCGCTAGTTGGCTTGCTTCGAATAGATTTGGTGTCACCACTGTCGCTAAGGGAACTAATAAATCACGGATAGCAGCAGCGTTTTCTGGTTGCATAAGTTCGTCTTCACCTTTACAGACCATAACTGGATCAATAACAACATTTTTTAATTGATGTTGTTCAATTGCGTCAGCTGCGGCTTTTGTGTTTTCTACAGAACCTAACATACCTGTTTTCATTGCATCGACTGGCCCACCAGAAAGAACCGTTTTAAGAGCTGCCCTAACAACTTCAGAGTCAATGATTGTTACACCATGGCTCCAATTATTATCAGGATCCATGGTTACAATTGAAGTTACTGCAGAAAAACCAAATGTTCCATACTCCTGAAATGTTTTTAAATCAGCTTGTAACCCTGCTCCGCCACTAGAATCAGAACCGGCGATGGTTAGTGTTTTTTTGATTGACATTAAAAATCCCCCTATTAAATAATTCGATTGGTTTACTTTTTATTTAAAACATATTTATCGATTGCGTGAGCAACGCCACTTTCGTAGTTTGGTTTTGTAGTATAAAGCGCAGTATTTTTGACTTCCTGTACACCATTCCCCATAGCAACAGAATGCCCTACGATTGATAACATAGAAATGTCATTTAGATTGTCACCGAGAGCCATTACATTAGTAATATCAATTCCTAAATTATCGGCCAAGTTAGTTAAGGCAATTCCTTTTTGTGCATTTATATGTGTGATTTCGATATTATTTCCACCAGAAGCAGAAATAGCAATGTTTTCAATATGAGCTAATTTAGGACTCAAATAACCAATCATATCTGCATGATATCCTGAAACAATAATTTTCAAGAAACTATTTTCAGTATAGGTGTTTAAAAATTCTTGGAAGTCATCTACAAAATGAGGAATATGAGCATCGGTAAATTTTGTAGAAAGCTTCTCAGCACCATCTTTAGTCATTTCTTCATTGATACTTAAAAAATATTCAGTTAGTAGACTGATTGTTTCTTCGCGTTTTTCGCCAAAAACATCATCTGATGTGTAAACTTGAAAGATAACTTTCTCATTTTTAATAGCGTTATAGACAGCTAATATCTCTTTAGATGGAAGAACGATTTCCTCAATTAACTCGCCTTTTTCAGACCGCGTTTGAGCACCGTTTAAACAAATCATTTGAATGTTTTCCAATTTTTTTTCAGCTAAAAGCTCAGAAGCACTTGCGTATTCTCTTCCGGTTGCCACAACAACTTTAAAACCTTCTGCTTGAGCATCTCTAATAGCACGGGCATTATCATCAGTGATTTTAGCCTCACTTCCAAGCAATGTTCCGTCCATATCTGTTGCAATTAATTGGATCATAGAATCCTCCTTAAATTTTATGCATACCTATACCTAGTCTACCACGTTTCGTTAATATATAGGCAGTTAAGGATTCATTTTTTTAATTTTATAGTGAAAGAAAAGTGGGGATATTTTCTTTTGGTAAATGAACACCAACCATAAAATAAGGGAAATCTCCATATCGAGAACTCGCTTCATCAAAACGCATTTCATAGACGATTTTTTTGAATTGAAGAGCATCATTACTGAAAAGCGTAACACCCCATTCGTGATCATCAAAACCAATTGAGCCAGTAATGAATTGGCGTATTTGCCCAGCGTATTGTCTACCAATCATGCCATGATCATACATTAATTTTTGACGCTCTTCCATCGACAAACGGAACCAGTTATCATCGCCATCACGTTTTTTATTCATGGGATAAAAACAAACGTATTTATTTTTTGGCAACTGTGGATAAAGTCTATTTTGGATGTGTTTCATAACTTTGGGATTTGATGAATCTCCTGAGTAAGTACTCAATTCAATGACAGAAATATAGGAATGTGTGCGTACAAAATAATCAGCAATTTCCAATTTATTGAATTGATTTTCAACATTGTTTAAGTCGCTTAACTCAGGACGTAAAAGCATTAAACCTAGGTCTGCTTTGTGACCAGTAACATCAAAGAAATAGTGGCTACCATTATTTTCAGCACTAACGTTCTCAAGTGAAGTGATGAAGTTGATAAAATCATTTGTTAATTGTGAACGTTTTTCAGAACTTAAAATACGCCATTTTGCCCAATTTATTGTGCGAAAATCATGAAGGCAATACCAGCCATCGTGGGTTTTAACTGCTTCTACCATTATTATCTCTCCTCTATATATTAATACCTCAATTATAAAGGATAGCAGATTATAAAACCAAAATAGAGGGAAGTTCTCTGAAAAAATTTTGAATTTAGACACTAAATTGAAACATTTGACGGATATTTACTAATAATTATTCTAAATAAGTATGTTAAGCTAATGGTGATTAAAAATAAGGGGGCTATGTTTTGAAAAAAATTGGTTTATTGGTGATGGCCTACGGGACACCATATAAAGAAGAAGATATTTTAAGATATTATACAGATATTCGTCATGGTCATGCACCTACGCAAGAACTATATGATGATTTAGCAGAACGTTATCGTGATATTGGTGGGATTTCTCCTTTAGCACGTATTACAGATGAACAGGCTGCAGCACTTGGATCAAGTTTGAACAGTAAAAATGAAGATGTTCAATACCAGGTTTATATTGGGCTAAAACATATCGAACCTTGGATTGAAGAGGCTGTTGTCGAGATGGAAAATGATGGCATTAAAGAGGCTTATGGTATAGTACTAGCTCCACAATATTCTGGTTTTAGTACACAATCTTATCATTCTCGTGCTCAGAAAAAAATTGATGAAATTGGTTCGGAAATTAAATTAACAAAAATATTACGTTGGTTTGAAGAACCTAAATTCTTAGATTTTTGGGCAAATCAAATTAAAGCATTGAATCATTCATTTACAGATGAACAAAGAAAAAATGCAATGTATGTTTTTTCTGCTCATAGTTTACCAGTGAAAATTTTAAAAGATGGTGATTATTATCCTCAAGAAGTGAAACGAACTGCGGAATTAATTGCTGAACGAGCAGGTATTACGAATTTTGTTGTAGGGTGGCAAAGTGCTGGTAGAACAGCTGATGAATGGATTGGTCCAGATGTTTTAGATTTAACACGAGAACTTAGTGAAAATAATTATACGGAGTACATATACTTACCCGTTGGTTTTGTAGCAGAACACTTAGAAGTTCTTTATGATAATGATATCGAATGTAAAGATGTTGTAGCCGAAATCGGTGCAAATTATCACCGTTTAGAGATGCCGAATACAGATCCGCTTTTTATTGAAGCATTAACTGATATTGTTATGAAAGCCCGTGAAACTAACCTATGAAAAAAGTAGCTATTATTGGTGGCGGTTTGTCTGGATTAACGGCTGCTTTCTATTTAGCCCGTCAAAATAAAAACATAGATTGGCAAGTGTATGAAGCAAGTGCACGTTTTGGAGGTCATATAAAAACTGTTCATAAGCAAGGTTATATCATTGAAAAAGGGCCAGACTCTTTTTTAGCACGTAAACCAGCAGGGATGCAGTTGATTCATGACTTGAAACTAGATTCAGAACTAGTGAAAAATGCAACGGGACAGTCATACATTTATCAAAATAAAATTTTCCACCCAATACCTGAGGGTTCAATCATGGGTATACCTACAAAGTTAAAACCCTTTTTAAAAAGTAAACTGTTTTCGCCACTTGGTAAAGTAAGGGTATTATATGAACTAATCAAACCAGCAGATAGATCAAAAGAAGATCAATCATTAGGTGATTTTTTTGAGAAGCGATTTGGTAAAGAAATGGTTACTCATTTAATTGAACCTCTTTTTTCAGGTATTTATGCAGGTAATCTCTATCAAATGAGTTTGAGAGCAACTTATCCGGCAATGGAAACCCTTCTTAATGAAAATGGTAGTATACTAAAAGGTTTGCGAAAGCAACGAGTACAAACGACAGGAACAAAGCAAACAATTGGTGCATTTCGAACACTAAAGGGTGGAATGACTCAACTTGTTGATGAGTTGGTGAAACAACTTCCAGCAGAACGATGTCATCTTAATAAGGCAATTGAAAATATTGAAAAAAAAGAAGATAGATATCATTTACTATTCAAAAATGGAGAAATAGAAGTTGTAGATGAGATTATCTTTGGAATTAATCATTTAAGAGCATTAGAACTAATGCCTCAATATGAGTCACCATTAAAAAATCAAAAAATTGCTTCTTCAGCGACATTATCATTTGGTTTCAAGATAGATGATGTTCCCAGTCTACCTGAAGGAACAGGATTTTTAATGACACGTGAAAAAGACGAACATATGACAGCTTGTACATGGGTCCATACAAAATGGCCACATATGGTACCAGAAAATCGTGTATTATTACGTGTGTTTTTAGGCAGAAGCAATCTATCTAACGTTACTGAGTTAGCAGATGACGAATTAATCAGCTTAGCACGTACTTATCTACAAGATATAATGGGTGTTACGGCGGAACCAGAAGTTACTGAAATAAGTAAGATGAATATGGCAATGCCTCAATACGATATTGGACATACTGAAAGAGTAGCTTCGTTATTAGAAAAGACAAAACACCAACGAGAAGGACTGCATTTTATTGGTATGTCATACGAGGGTGTAGGTATTCCAGATTGTATTCAATTAGCTAAAGAAACAGTAAAGAATATGTGAACAAGAACTTTTTATTTGATTTGGAGATAATCTGAATCAGATGAAAAGTTTTTTTGAATGACTTATATTCGCTAAATATATATAGTGCATAAGAATAAATAAGGATAAAGTGATAACAAGGTGATTGTTTTTCCATAAACTGCTTCTTTTTAGGTATTTAATGAGCTATATGAGGAGGTGTTTCTATGTTAAAATCAAGTTGTATGAAGGTGGTATATATATAAATCAGAGAGGAGAATAAAGATGCGCATAGAAGATAATTGGGATGATGTTTTGATTTATTCAATCGTCTTTACTTCTAAAAAAGACTTAAATAAAGAAGTGAAAAAAATACATAGATATTGTATTTTTCCAGTCGATTGGACAAAAATACAAATAGAAAAGCGTTTTAGGGATACAATCCAACAAGATATTAACATTATTGGAATACACGAACATAATTTTGCTTGGCTACCTAAAAATCAAATATTTTCATAAAAATTATTTTAGGCTGTATATTGCCGATATTTGATGGTGATATACGGTCTTTTTTTGATAACTTTACTTTCTAATTTATAAGTAAGCGTATTATGGTATTGGTGAGTATTCACTGATGCCTATTTTTTGTGGGAAAAGAGAACCACTCAATTGGATTGATTGATATTCAATTGAAAATTTTGAATGTCGATACAAAAAAACAGCCACACAAAGTGCAGCTGTAAAAATACTGTAATATTGGGGTGTTAATTATTTAGCGACAGCTTGAGCTGCAGTAATTAATGCTAATTTATAAGCATCATCTGCAGTACAACCACGCGATAAATCATTCACAGGTTTGTTTAAACCTTGTAGAATAGGTCCAACTGCTTCTAATTTAGCAAAACGTTGTACTAATTTATATCCGATATTACCTGCACTAAGATTAGGGAAAACGAAAACAGAAGCATTACCTAATAAAGGTGAATCAGGTGCTTTTAATTGTGCAACTTCTGGAACAAATGCAGCGTCAAATTGAATTTCACCATCAACTATTAAATCAGGGCGTGCCTCTTTGACAAGGCGAGTTGCTTCAGCAACAGCTTCTGCTTCTGGAGATTTTGCCGAACCATGAGTTGAGAAACTCAACATAGCAATTTTAGGCTCGATGTTGAAGATACTTGCAGTTTCAGCACTTGCAATAGCAGTTTCAGCTAAGTCAATACTATCTGGACTGATGTTGATTGCAACATCTGAAAAGATAAAACGTGATGAACGACCAAGCATCATCATAGCACCAGAAGTTTTTTTGATCCCTGGCTTAGTTTTGATGATTTGTAAAGCAGGTCTAACAGTATCACCTGTTGAGTGAACTGCTCCACTTACAAGACCTTGTACTTTGTCAGTATGCACAAGCATTGTGCCAAAATAGTTTGGATCTAGTAGCATTTTACGAGCTTGTTCCTCAGTTGTTTTACCAGCGCGGCGTTCAACAAAGGCTGTTACCAATTCTTCAAATAATTCATCATTAGCTGGATCATGAGTTTCAATGTTATCAATAATAACACCAGCTTCTTTTGCTGTGGCTGCAATGACTTCAGGATTACCTAATAATACAGGGATAACACTTCCTTCTGCTTGTAAACGTGCAGCAGTTGATACAATACGTGTATCGTTTCCTTCTGGGAAGACAATACGAATATCTTTCCCTACAACTTTTTCTTTTAACTCATTGATTAATGTTTTCAAAATGTTGCCTCCTAAAATTTTTTAATAGTTAAAACGTGATGTGCGAATTCTAAAGATACCCAAAATTACAAATAGCCATGCAAGAATAAAAAAGACGCCACCAATAGGTGTAACGATACCAATTGCAGTGATTTTTATAAGACTAAGTGTATAAAGGCTACCTGAGAAAAATAAAGTACCTATAACCATCAACCATGCCGCAATCGAAAAAAACGAATCACGGAAGAGATGAAGTAAAATAGCAATTACTAATAGTGCGAGTGCATGAAACATTTGATATTGCACTGCAGTTTCCCAAACGGAACGAGAGCTGCCAAGTTGTTCTTTTAAGGCGTGTGCTCCAAATGCACCAAGTGCAACGGCTAGCATTGCAAATACTGCACCAATAATAGCAAATTTTTTCATGTGAGCTCCTCATTTCATGTAGCTTGAAATAAATGCGTGTTAGAAGTCTAGTAATGAACCTGATGAGTGATCGCTTTCTGAAGTGACAGTCAGAGATTCAGTTGGTGAGTGAGACGCAACAGTTGCGATTGGTTTAGGGAGTTCCATTGTGGACGTATTCGAGGGTGATGAAACATCCTCAATCAACAGTGCCAGTTGTTTGATAGTATAGAGGTGTTTTGCTTGTTCACTACCTGTGGCTTCTTTAGCCAAAAGACATTCTGTTTGAATGGCATCAATGATTTTAAACGTTGACATTGTAACACCTTCCAATTCTTATAAATTTGCCCCATAGTACAATTGTATCATAAAAAAGGTGATTAAACATCTAGAAATCAATGAAGAAACGATAAAAAATACAATTGCAATTAAGCATAATAAACGTTATTCTTAAAGCAGTTAAGAATAGGGAGGGAAAGTTGTGATTAACAAGATAAAATGGTGGATGATTATTGTTGTAGCAATACTTGTCATAGGTAGTGGAGTATTGATTTTCAAACCTTTTGCAACGAAAGAAATGGATACATCAACCTTCAAAGCGATTACAACAACTGAGTTTGAGACGATGAAAGAATCTAAAGATGGATTTGTTGTTTATATAGGTCGACCAACGTGTAAATATTGCCGAGCTTTTACACCTACGCTTGCAAAAATCGCAAAAGATAAAAAACTGACAGTTTATTATTACAATACAGATAAAGCGCGTAAAAGTGATGATAAATCGTTGACTAAACTGCTTAATAACTTAGATGTTTCCTCAGTACCGACACTTATGGTTATTAAGGATAATAAAAAACAGGCCTCTTTTAATGCAGCAGATAAATCAGCGACGCAAACAGAAAAATGGTTAGATACTAATAAATTAAAGTAAGCGCACCCATTATGAACAGACGGTAAGTTAAAATGATGTTATAATATAGAGGAAAACAGATTGTAAGGGAGAGATATACTATGAGTAATGAACGCGTTTATTTTGGAACATACACAAAAAAAGCAAGCCAAGGCATTTACACAGCGACGGTTAATACTGAAACAGCTGAATTAAGCAATGTTGCTGTTGCAGGTAAGGTAGATAATCCGACCTATTTAACAATTGATCCTACTAATAGTTACCTTTATTCAATTGCTAAGGTAGATGGTAAAGGTGGAATTCAATCATTTAAAATTAATGATGATGCAACCTTAACACCTTTAAATAATATTTCAGAAGAGGGAGCACCACCTTGTTATGTTGCAATTAATAATGCAGGAAATGTATTGTATACAGCAAACTATCACCGTGGTTTAATTGATTCAGTCGCTTTGAATGAGGATGGATCAATTGATCGTGTTGTTTCAAGAGATGCACATGAAGGTAAGAGTATTAATCCTGAACGTCAAGATAAAGCTTATGCTCACTATTCAGACTTAACACCGGATGGTAAATTTGTCTTAGGTGTAGATTTAGGAACGGATGAGATTTATTCATATAAAGTAAATGGAGCGGAATTAGAACGTGTTGCTATATTATCTGTTAAGCCAGGAAGTGGCCCTCGTCATCTTGTTTTCACAAAAGATGGTGAAACAGTGTATATCATGACAGAGTTATCTAACGAAGTAATTGTTGCTAAATTCAACAAAGAGACAGGTGGTCTTGTAGTAAAACAAACAATTTACTCACTCCCTGAAGATTTTAAAGGAGCTAACAAAGGTTCAGCTATCCGTATTACGCCAAACGAAAAAACATTATATGTTTCAAACCGTGGTTATGATGGGATTACTGCTTTTGATATCGCAGCGGATGGCACGTTGTCAGTGAAACAATTTATTTCATCATTCGGAGTTGGTCCACGAGATATTAATGTCAATGCAGCAGGAACTGTTCTGATTGCAGCGAATGAGGATACAGGAACTGCAACATCGTATAAAATTAATGCAGAATCTGGTGAATTAACAGCAGTCAGTAAAGAAGTGAGTGTCCCTGAAACAGTGGCAGTATCATTTTTAAATAACATTAACTAAAGGAGTCTCTCTATGTCAAATTATCAAGGTTTCCATATCCAAGTTTTACATCCAGCAGATGAAAATACAGTACGATCTGTATTTGAAAAAGCACCTAATTATTTTAAAGAAACAAAAAAACGTTTATTTACTGAAGCGGATATCGAACTAGTTCTTGGAACGAATAAACCGAATTTCAATAAGTATACGTTTGCACTTTTGGACGGTGAAGACAATGCAAAAGGCTTGTTGGATATTTTACAAGATCCAAGTGAAAGTACACATTTTACAATAGAATGGTTAGTTATTGCTGAAGATGTAGTTGAAGAAGGTCTTGATGAACTACTAGAAAAAGTTGCTCTTCAATGGGCAAAAGATGATGGTGGGAAGCAATTTGATATTACGCTTCCATCAAGTTACGACGTTGGTATTTCATTCTGGAAAAAATTAGGTTACTCTGTACTAACTGAGACGGAAGAGAATATCACATTAAGTAAAGCTCTCTAAGTTTAATAAATAGAGAACATGTTAGTGTTTCAATTAATAGACAGATTATGTATTACGAATTTTTATTCGTCAATAGATAGTCTGTTTTTTTAGTGTTATCATTTACAATGACTGTGTTTAAAGATTCTATCTATGGTGTGGCTGAAGTTTCACTGATGCCTATTTTTCACAAAAGAATACGTCGGCATACGGAATCATACATTATTAACAAAAGGAATGGTACTCAAGCAACTAGCATAAGGCGTGGTACTCAATCAACTACCAAAAGGTGTGGTACTCAATCAACTAACAAAAGGAATGGTACTCAATCAACTAGCATAAGGTGTGGTACTCAATCAACTAACAAAAGGAATGGTACTCAAGCAACTAGCATAAGGTGTGGTACTCAATTTCCTTTGGAAATTTCCGTCCCATACTGTCTTTGTAAGCTCATGTATTCGCAACAATGTCAGCACCCATACTATCCTCGTAAGCAAATAAATTTGCAACGATGATAGCAAAGGAGTGGTACTCGCTTTCGCTCCGTCCCATACTATCTTCGTAAGCAAATAAATTTGCAACGATGATAGCAACAAAAAAAGCCACACATTATGTGTGGCTTTTGAATAATAATTTAGTTTAGTTAAAGTTACCAACTGTTCCGAATCCAACAAGGAACTCGCCCCAGCCGTTTCCGTGAATGTTGTCAATTTTAACACCATTATTTTGAGCATTGATCATTTGGCCGTTACCCATGTAAATACCAACATGATCGATTGAAGAACCACCGTTGTAAGAGAAGAATACTAAATCTCCAGGTTTAGCTTGGCCTTCAGAAATTTTAGTTGATTGGTTCATTTGATCTCCAGCAGTACGGTTTAACGAAACACCTGAGTTTCCGTAAACATACTGTGTAAATCCTGAACAATCAAATCCAGATGGTGTTGTACCGCCCCAAACATAAGGAGTACCGCTGAATTGTTGAGCAAAACTAAATAGTGTATTAAAACTTAAGCCACTTGTTGAAGGTGCAGAAGGCTTAGAAGGTTTATAAGTTGTTGTAGGTGTAGTTGGTTTAGGTGTAGTTGGTTTAGGTGTTACTGATGAAGCAGCACCTTTAAGTTGAAGTACTTGTCCGACAGATAAATCGTTAGCATTTGAAAGATTATTGCGGTTAACAAGATAACTTACAGATACACCATATTGTGATGCGATTTTACCTAATGAATCACCAGATTTTACAGTATGAGTTGAAGCTGATACAGAAGGTTTTGCTACTGTTTGTGTTGAAGGTGTTTGTGTAGCTACTGTTTGTGTAGGTTTTGGTGCAGTAACTGTTGGTGCTGGAACTGAACCTTTAACTTTTAATGTTTGTCCTACTGTAAGCGAGTTAGCATTTGAAAGGTTATTAAGAGCGACTAATTTAGAAGTCGTTGTTCCAAATTGACTAGCGATAACTGCTAATGTATCACCAGCATTAACTTTGTAAGTTGAAGCATTAGTATTAACTGTAGCTTCCGTTTTTTCTTCGGCAACAGGTTTTGTTTCTTTTGGTGTTTCTGAAACTGTAGGGGCTTTAACTTCACCTTTTACAGCGAGAACTTGTCCGACAGATAAAGTTTCAGAATTTGTTAATTCATTGAGTGCGGCAATTTTATTCACAGATGTATTGAATAAATCAGCAATTTTACTTAATGAATCACCCGCTTTAACTTCATAAGTTGAAGCATTTGTATCAACTTCTTCAGCTGCTGGAGCAGTTTCTTCAGCAACAGGAGCAGTTTCTTCAGCGGCTGGAGCAGTTTCTTCAGCAACAGGAGCTGCTTTTTCAGCAACAGGAGCTGCTTTTTCAGCAACAGGAGCAGTTTCTTCAGCAACAGGAGCAGTTTCTTCAGCAACAGGAGCTGCTTTTTCAGCAACAGGAGCTGCTTTTTCAGCAACAGGAGCTGCTTTTTCAGCAACAGGAGCTACTTCTTCAGCAACAGGAGTTTGTGCAGAGGTTGAAACGTCTGATGTTTTTTGAACAACAGCTGTCGTATCCATTACATAATCAATTCCTGGTATCTCTAATTTTTGATTAACAAAAATAGTATTAGATGTTAACTTATTGATGTTTTTTAATTCTTCAACAGAAGTATGGTTTGCTTGAGCGATCTTCCAAAGAGAATCGCCACTTTTAACGACATATGTGTCTTTATTTTCTGCCACTTTTAATTGTTGACCGATTTGGATATTATCTGAGTCTAAATTGTTAATCTCTTTTAAATCTTTTACGGTTGTTTTATGTTTATTTGCCAAGTCCCAAAGTGTATCGTTCTTTTCAACTGTGATATCGGTTGAGGCTGCCGCTGCTGTTGGTGCTACAATAGATGTTGCAGCGATACTAGCTGAAGCTAAAGATAACGTTAATTTTTTCATGTTTTCTCTCTCCCTTTCATGCTCGTAATAGTGTGTTCATGTACAAATAATTGTAATGCTAATAATTTGAAATAAACCTATCTCATCATAACATTCAATCTACATACTAATTCTACAGTGAAAAGAACATAATTACAACGAATGTCACATACTTGAAATATTTAAGGGTCTTAAGACCTAATTAATTTCGACTTGAAATTGAATAATATGTCATATATTTATGAGTTATATCGCATTATTGTATTGAAAAGTATAATTATTGATGCAACAATGGTAAGTTATTAGATATTATAATATAAAAATACCATTTAAATTTTAATCATTGTATAATGAAAGAGTAGCAATCAGGAGGGTATTAAACTATGAACATTGGTAAACATAATAAACAGATGACAGAATACCGCCGTCTAGCCCGTCGTGTTTTGAAGCAAAGTAAACTCTATACTTATTTTGATGATAGTGAATTTAGTGAACAAACAGCCTTTTGGCGAATTAAATATAAAGAAGGTCAACCCTTAACTGAGGATGATCTTGTGAAATCTTTTGCCTTACTGCGTGAAGCGATCCACCGTGTTATTGGTTTTGAAGCGGCTTATGTGCAGCTTATAGGAGCACTTGCACTCGAGGATGGTTGTATTGCTGAAATGAAAACGGGTGAAGGAAAGACGCTCGTATCATTATTTGTATTGTATTCAGAAGTTTTAAAAGGGAATAAAGTACATCTTATGACTGCAAATACATATCTTGCTGAAAGAGACCGGGAAGAAATTGGACGTATCCTTGAATTTATGGGTTTAACGGTTACTTTAAATATAGCTGAAGCATCCATCGGAGAAAAAAAAGCGATTTATGAAGGTGATGTTATTTATGGCACGGCTTCAGAATTCGGCTTTGATTATCTGCGAGATAATATGATAAAAAACAACGAAGATCGTGTTCAGACTGGATTGGATTTTGTTTTATTAGATGAAGCAGACTCTATTCTAATTGACGAAGCACGGACACCGTTAATTATCTCAAGTACTAAAACAGAAGATTTATCTTTATATCAACGTGCCAACCGCTTGTTGTCAACATTTAATCAGTCAGACTATAATTTTGATGAAATTCATCATACAGTATGGTTGTCAGAAAATGGTATTGAAAAATCAGAGTATTTTTGGCAAGTGAAAGATTTGTTTTCTTCAGAGAATCAACATTTAATACGCGCAACAATGACAGCTCTGAGAGCACATATTTTAATGAAAAAGGATAAAAACTATGTTGTAATGGATGGTAAAGTTGTCATCGTGGATGAAAATACTGGTCGAGCAATACCAGGCCGTCGTTATAATGATGGTATTCATCAAGCGCTTGAAGCAAAAGAAAGTGTTGAAATTAACTATGAATCAACAACTTTAGCAACGATTACGATTCAAAACTATTTTAGAATGTATCAAAAAGTATCTGGTATGACTGGAACTGCATCAACAGAGGCAGAAGAATTTCATAATATTTATAATTTGGATGTTGTGGTCATCCCGACCAACATGAGAATAAATCGTAAAGATAAAGCAGAGGAAATATATCGAACACGAGAAGAGCAAGGAAAAGCAATAGTACAAGAAGTTTATCACAATTTGAAAGAAGGTAGACCGTCTTTAGTAGGTACTAATTCTATTCAAGATAGTGAGTGGCTTGGGGAATTACTTAACATTGAAGGCATCCCTTATAACATTTTAAATGCTAAAAATCATCGATTAGAAGCAGCTATTATATCAAAAGCTGGGACTGTAGGAACGGTGACCATAGCAACCAATATGGCAGGTCGCGGGACAGATATTAAATTAGATCAAGCATCTTTAAAACGCGGTGGCTTATGTGTGATTGGAGCTTCTCGTTTTGATAGTCGTCGCATTGATTTACAATTAATTGGTCGTTCAGGCCGTCGTGGTGATCCAGGTTACAGCAAATTTATTTTATCGTTAGAAGACGAGCTTCTGAAGCAATTTGATAGTAAACGATGGGAACGCTACAAATTAAAAAAACGAGAACTGACCTATCAACCACTTAAAGGTAAATTCATCAAAAAGTTAATGCGTAATGCTCAAGAAGCAATGGAAGCACATAATTTTGATGTGCGTAAACAATTGTTGCAATACGATGAAATTTTACATGTTCAAAGTCAGACAGTTTATGCTGAAAGACGCAAAATTTTAGATATGACAACAACAAAAGTTTTTACTGAAGCAATTATGGAAGAAATTTTGACAACGATATTTATAAAAGAAAAGACAGATGAAGCAAAAAAAGTTGCTATTTTTGATTTATTTGATGGTATCGCTTTGCCACTACCAGTCGATGAACTAGTTGATATGGGTAAACGTGAGGGTGTAACGTTTATGCTGAAATGGTATAATGAGAATCGTTTGCGTTTTAATGCTTATTCAATTAATCAAATGGAGCGTGAAATGTTTATTGAAACGATAGATGAACAATGGATCGATTATCTTTATCAAGTTGAGGCAATTAAGGAAGGTATTGGATTAAGAGCTTATGGGCAAATTGATCCATTAGTGACGTTCCAAAGAGAAACTAACATTCTTTATAACCGTTTTATTGAAGCATGCAATGCAGCTTATGTAACTAAAATCCTTACTCTACCAGTGCCTTCGTCACCAGCAGAAACGACATTGGCTTTAGATATTAATGAGGTTAAACGCGTGATGAAAGAGTTAGGGATTGAGGCAGACTCAGAAGAAGAATCTATTCGTATGCTACATGAATCGTATAATAAAAAATAAAATTAGCACCCTTCTAATAGTTATATCAGAGGGGTGTTTTTTAATAATATAAATTTCTAAAAAAGATAAGTTGTACTGTGAAAAGTAAATAAAAATAGTGTTGACGACAAAATGTCATCAACACTATTAAGTGAGCCGAATTTCTATTAAGCAATTTTTTTACGAGCTTGTCCAGGATTAGCACCGCGGATATAGTAGAATGTAACGCCTAAAATACCAACGAAAACGACACCTAATAAGCAAGTAAGTATCAACAAAGCCGTTGAGAGTTGGAATAAAGAAGCTACCAATAAACCAACAAAAAAACCATAAGCAGCGCCATACATTGCGAAACGTATAGGGGTACCTTTACGTAAACCGTAATATAATTCTGCAGCAGTTGCGCCAATAAAAACAACAGGTGCACTAATCAACACACACATCAGAATCCCGAGTGTGTAATTTTCTCTGAAAACAATCATATAAGCGATAAAAGCGAAGATGATAAACTGTACAATCGTCGCTAAAAAAGTTACGACAAAACGCATAAAAAACATCCCTTTCATAAATACATTATATGCTTATTGTAGATGAAAAACATGAAAGTTACAATGGCATAAAAAAATTGATATATACGACTGTATAATACCGTTTATTAGTTATTATTTAGTAGTATATTATTGTTTGCTTATCGAAAAAATAAATGGTATTATGCATTAGTGCTACTAAGTTTAGTGAAATTACTAATTTTAGTAAAGGAGGATGTTATGGAGATTCCAACAAATTTAAAGCATGCACCTGTGTTTACAGTAGAGAACTATGATGACATCGACGGAAGACTAACAAAAGAAGAAACTGATACTAAAGGGTTATCTTTAGGGATAGCACAGTGGAGTAAGCGTGGTAATTATGACGTTTCAGCTAAAGTATGGCGTTATACGGGAGAAAAGTGGTCTCGTCAATCAGAGGAATTACCTTTGCATCGGGTGTTAGATTTGGCAATTATGATTGCTGAAGCAAAAAAATATTTACAAGAGGCTTATCAACATGAAAAATTGTATGATCCTGAACAGGTTGAAATAGCTAAGGTAGCATTGCAAGGGAATGCGATGCGTTTAGGGATATGCACAAATAATGAACATATTGATGAAGATATTAAATTATTTAATGAAACGATGCGAAAAGACGATGAGTTGATTGGTGAGCGAATTCAACGTTTAAAAGAAGCATTAAAAGATGTTTTATAATTATCTTAAATAGAAACAATAACATGAAGAGGTGAAAAAATGATTAAACTACTCTCACGATTAAAAGTTTATAAGTGGTCGATTATGATTATTGTCATTTTGACTTTTGCGGAGGTTATTGCAGAATTGTACTTACCTACTGTAATGGCAAATATCGTTGATAAAGGAATTGTTCAAGCTGATACAGCTTACATTTGGCAAAGTGGTATTCAAATGATGGTGTTAACATTAATCAGTATCATATTAATGGTATTTATTGTATTTTTCTCAGCGAAAGTATCCATGTCATATGGCCGTGATTTGAGAGATGCAATCTTTAAGAAAGTGACATCATTTTCTTTGCAAGAATTTAATAAAGTTGGAACCGCGTCATTGATTACAAGAACATCGAATGATGTGGTACAAATGCAAACTTTAACAATGATGGTATTAAGAATGATGCTAACTGCGCCCATTATGTTAGTGGGAAGTATTGTAATGGCAGTATCACGAAATGCAAAATTATCATTAGTATTTTGCGTTGTATTGCCGATTTTGATTTTAGTAATGATATTTATAGGTATGAAAGTAACCCCAATATTTAAGAAATTGCAGTTAAAAACAGACGCATTAAACCGCGTTATTCGTGAAGGTTTAAATGGGATTCGTGTTATAAGAGCATTTAATAAAAGTGGTGATGAACGTCAACGCTTTGATGATGTTAACCGTTCATATTCTGATACAGCAATTTATGCAAACAAAGTCATGGCATTTGCAATGCCTGTTATTATGTTAATAATGAATGTAACAAGCATAGCAATTGTATGGTTTGGTGGTAAATTAATTGGACAAGGTGAAATGGAAGTAGGTAACTTGATGGCCTTTATCCAATATGGCATGCAAGTGTTATTTTCATTCATGATGTTAGCAATGATGTTTGTACTTATTCCTAGAGCAGCTGCTTCGGCACAACGTATTAATGATGTCTTAGCGTTAGAAACAGAAATTCATGATCCTAAACAACCTCAAACCACTAATAGTGTTGAACAATTAGTGTTTGACAATGTGTCATTTAATTTTGAAAATGCCGAAAAAGCAGCAATTGAAAACATCAGCTTTTCTGCAAATAAAGGTGATCAAATAGCGATTATCGGTAGTACTGGTTCAGGGAAAACGACTGTTATTAATATGATTACTCGTTTTTATGAAGCAACTACAGGTAAGGTATCGATCAATGGTGTGGATATAAAAAACTTAACTCAACTTGAATTAAGATCTAAAATCGGTCTTGTGCCACAAAAAGCGTTATTGTTCACGGGTTCTATTGCTGATAACTTACGTTACGGTAATCCCAATGCAAGCGACAGTGATTTATGGAAAGCTTTAGAAATTGCTCAGGCAGCTGATTTTGTGCGTGAATTAGAGCAACAATTAGAAGCACCAGTTGAGCAAGGTGGCGATAACTTTTCAGGTGGTCAGAAACAACGTTTGGCAATTGCAAGAGCGTTAGTTAAAGATGCTGGAATTTATATCTTTGATGATAGTTTCTCTGCATTGGATTTTAAAACGGATGCGAAATTGCGTAAAGCATTAACTGCTTATCAAGATGAAAAAATTATGATTACAATTGCACAGCGCATTACATCAGTAATGTCAGCAACAAAAATATTAGTGATGGACGAAGGTCATCTGGTTGGCGTGGGAACACATGAAACGTTAAAAAATACTAACCAAGTGTATCAAGAGATTATGCGTTCACAACTGTCAGAGGAGGAGTGGGCATGAGTCATGGACCTGGAAATAGTATGAATAAAGTAGAGAAGCCAAAGGATTTTAAAACGAGTTTTAAGCGATTGCTAGGTTATCTGAAACCTTATCGTCTGAATCTTATTATCGTGTTTATATTTGCAATACTCTCGACGTTATTTACAATTGTTTCACCAAAAATATTAGGTGAAGCAACAACTTTGATTTTTAAAGGTGTAATGAGTCCAGAACGTCATGTTGATTACGAGGCAGTAGGAACGATTGTTATTTGGTTAATTGCGCTTTACTTACTAAGCTCAATCTTTAGTTTTGTTCAACAGTACATAATGAGTTCAGTCGCGCAAAATACTGTATATGACATGCGTAAACAATTAAAAGAAAAAATGGATCGTTTGCCATTGAATTACTATGATCAACGTAATAACGGTGATTTATTATCAAGAGCTGTTAACGATATGGATAACATCGCTAATACATTACAACAATCATTAACGACTGCGATAACATCAATCGTGACCATAATTGGTATCACAATCATGATGTTTACGATTAACTTCAATCTAACACTGATTGTTTTGTTGACGGTTCCTTTGAGCCTCATTGTGGTTATCTTTGTTGCTAAAAAATCACAATCAGCTTTTAAATCACAACAAAAAGAGCTAGGTTTACTAAATAACCATATAGAAGAAATGTACAGTGGTCATCAATTAGTAAAAGCTTTCCAAAGAGAAGATGAATCTCTTACTGTTTTTAACGAAGGAAATGAAAAATATTTCAAAGCAGCACGTCGAGCACAATTTATTTCTGGTTTGATAATGCCGCTCATGCGTTTTGTAGGTAATCTTGGTTATGTTGGTGTGGCCTTAGTCGGTGGTTTTTATGCCTTAAATGGTCGCATCAACGTAGGTGATATTCAGGCATTCATTCAATATTCACGTCAGTTTAATCAACCCTTTGCAGATGTCGGAAATATTGCAAATATTATCCAATCAACTATTGCATCAGCTGAGCGTGTATTCGAAATGTTAGATGAACCTGATGAGATTGATACAAGAGCAACAGTACCAGCAGTTTATACACCAAAATATGCAGATGCAGTAGCATTTGAGAACGTTGCTTTTGGTTATAACGGTAAAGAATTATTGATGGAAAATCTTGATTTCACGGTTAATAAAGGCCAGACTGTGGCTATCGTTGGGCCAACTGGTGCAGGTAAGACGACGATTATCAATTTACTGATGCGTTTTTATGATGTGAACAAAGGCCATATTTTTATTGATGGCTACGATATTCAAAGTCAAACGCGTGAAGAAATTCGTGCGAAGTTTGGTATGGTGTTACAAGATACTTGGTTATTTAAAGGAACAATACGTGAGAATATTAGATACAGTAACAATGATGCAGATGATGAAACGATAGTCGAAGCAGCAAAAGCTGCATATGCTGATGACTTTATTCGAAAATTACCTGAAGGTTATGACACAGTACTAGATGAAGATGGTAATAATATTTCACAAGGTCAAAAACAATTGTTAACAATCGCACGTGCAATTATCGCTAACCGGGATATGCTTGTGTTAGATGAAGCCACTTCATCAGTTGATACACGAACAGAAGTTAACCTACAAAAAGCAATGGATAATTTACGAAGTGGTCGTACCAGCTTTGTTATTGCACACAGACTATCTACAATCAGAGATGCTGATTTAATATTAGTCATGAAAGAAGGCGATGTTATCGAACGTGGTAATCATCAAGAGTTAATTGAACAAAAAGGTTTTTATGCTGATTTGTATAATAGCCAATTTGGTGTAACTGAATAATTAGTATGACCGTCATTGAAGAATTAAAACTTCATGGCGGTTTTTTGTTGGAAATTTATGCGAACTATTATTAATAGAAGGCATTTAGAAATAAAAACATATTGTGATTGTTGTTTTGTCAGTTATAATTAAATAAAACAAGAGTGTAAGAAGGAGTGGGTGGCATGATGTTTACAAATGAAGAAGTTAGACAATTCACTGAAACGGAACATCACTTGTATCGCTATATCCGAGATAATCGAGATAAAGTGATGTTTATGCGAGTGCGTGAACTTTCCGAGGCAACTCATGTTTCTCCAGCGTCAATTGTTCGTTTTACACGTAAAGTAGGTTGTGAAGGTTTTTCAGAATTTAAAGTTAAATTAAAACAAGAAGCTGTCAAAAAAGAAAAAGCACAAACAATCGATACAGTTGAAGTGTTGGAAGAATTTTTTGAGCGAACAATGAACCGTGGTTATGATGAAATATTAGATGAAGCGGTTGATATGATTAATGAAGCTGATTTAGTGGTTTTCTTTGGTATTGGAACATCAGGCATTTTAGCGGAGTATGGTTCACGTTTCTTTTCTAATATGAAACAACGTACTTTTTTTATAAAGGATCCCTTTTATCCAAATGCAGGACAACAATTTAAAAATGCCGTCATGATTATATTATCCGTATCGGGTGAAACAGATCAGGTGTTGGAGCAGGCTCATAACATGTTAGATTACGGTAGTAAAATTATCAGTATTACAAATACAACGCATAATACATTAGCAGGGTTATCTGATGTTAATATTTCATACTATGTGACGCAAGAAATGGTTGATCGAACGAATATCACCACTCAAATTCCTGTCCTTTTTATTTTAGAAGCAATGGCTAAAAAGAATTACGATCGTGAGCATAATGATTAACGGGGTGCCAGTTACAGTGTATGAAATAGATACACTGTTTTTTATTTGACTGTATTGAAAACGCTTTAAAATGATGGAAACGTTAAAAAAAGACGATAGACCTTGGTAATAAAGGTTTTTGACAGTGAAACGCTGTGTTTCAGCTCTGAAATAATTTCCTAACGTGTGAAACAATCGTCAGAACCTTCAGAAACAGTTGTTCAAAGTAAAGAAAGCGTATACATTAAAGGAGCAAGGAAAATAAAGTTTTTTTGGAGGTACGAATTATGGAGCATAAACGTTTAAGTCCTTTTCCAAAAGATTTCTTATGGGGATCGGCATCAGCAGCCTACCAAGTAGAAGGTGCATGGGATAAAGACGGCAAAGGCCCATCAGTATGGGATGAATTTGTCCGTATTCCAGGTACAACATTTAAAGAAACAAACGGTGATGTAGCCGTGGACCATTATCATCGTTACAAAGAAGATGTAGCTTTAATGGCTGAACAAGGATTAAAAGCTTATCGTTTTTCTATCGCATGGAGCCGTGTTTTACCAACAGGTCGAGGTGAAATCAATGAACAAGGTTTACAATTTTATGATGATTTAATTGATGAATTAATTGCTCATAATATTAAACCTGTCGTGACTTTATATCACTGGGATATTCCTCAAGGTTTACAAGATGCTTATGGTGGTTGGGAATCACGTCAAATCATTGAAGATTTCACAACATATGCAGCAATTTTGTTCGAACGTTTCAACGGGCGAGTACATCACTGGGTAACTTTGAATGAACAAAATGTGTTCATCTCGCACGGTTATCAATTAGCGTACCATCCACCAGGCGTTTCAGATGAAAAACGTATGTATAATGCAAACCATAACGCAAACTTAGCAAATGCTTCAGCAATCAACAAGTTCCGTGAATTAGGGACATCAGGTAAAATAGGTCCAAGTTTTGCATATGGTCCTAACTATGCGATTGATGCACATCCTAAAAATGAATTAGCGGCTTTAAATGCAGAAGAATTTAATGCTAATTTCTGGATGGATATTTATGTATGGGGTGAGTATCCTAAGGCTATCTTCCACTGGTTAGAAGAACAAGGTTGGGCACCGGAGATATTACCAGGTGATACTGAATTACTGAAAAAAGGAAAGCCAGATTTTATGGGCGTAAACTATTACCGTACAATGACAAATGCCTTTAATCCAATTGATGGAGTCGGGCACGGTAAAATGAATACAACAGGTGAAAAAGGTACAAGTGAAGAAAAAGGTGTGCCAGGACTATTCAAGATACAAGATAATCCATATCTTGAAAAAACAAACTGGGATTGGGAAATTGACCCAACTGGTTTAAGAATAGGTTTGCGTCGTATCGCAAGTCGCTATCGTTTACCAATCTTAATTACAGAGAATGGTTTAGGGGAATACGATAGTTTGACAGACGATAAGGAAATTCACGATGAGTATCGAATTGATTACTTACGCCAACATTCATTAGCGATTCAAGAAGCGATTACAGATGGGGTTGAAATGTTAGGCTACTGTACATGGAGCTTCACTGACTTACTAAGTTGGTTAAACGGTTACCAAAAACGTTACGGCTTTGTATATGTTGACCGTGAAGAAAACGATGAGAAAGAGCTTAAAAGATATAAGAAAGACAGCTTTTATTGGTACCAAAAAACAATTAAAGAAAATGGTGCCAATTTAGTTGATGAGTAAAAGCATCTTCAACCTTGTAAAACACTGATAAATTGGAATCTTTAAAATGTTCAATACTCGTTAGACTAGAAATTTTAATGAGCGTCGACTGATTATTGAAAGAAAAATAAGCTCGTTCTACTTTATCCAAATTGGAATGGATTAGAAATATAACATATTAGACTAGAAATTTCAGTTAGGATAGACTGATTCACGTCTATTTAAAACTTAAATTTCAGGTCTCGTTATATTATTTAATCCCGTTATGAAATTTCGATAAAGACAGCTTAGTTTTTCTGGAAATGTTTCGACGTTATCATACAAATTTCAGGTCTAGTACTTGAGATTTTATAAGGGTATGAAATTTAAAGGTGTTTTAGGTTGAAGTGCTAGAGAAGAGTAAAAGCATCTTCAACCTTGTAAAACACTTATAAATTGGAATCTTTGAGAACGAAAACAACCTGGTTGGTGTTGAAGATATTGTAGAAAAATGAAGAAGGCTATCTGTGTCTAATGATTTTTTTGAAATAGCTAAAAACATCGGTTGTTGTAGTTTGAGAAAAAATGTTCAATACTCGTTAGACTAGAAATTTTATTTAGGATAGACTGATTCATAACGAATCAGTCTATCTATCAATCAATGAACATCACTTAGAGGAGGAATTTATTATGAAGGAAATATTATTAGTATGTGCAGCAGGAATGTCTACAAGTTTATTGGTTAACAAAATGAAAGCGCATGCAGACGAAGTTGGCGTTGAAGTATCGATTGAAGCTTTATCAATTTCAGAAGCATCAAAAAAAATTGATACAGCAGATATCGTAATGCTAGGGCCTCAAGTACGTTATCAAAAACCACAAGTTGATGAAATGGTAGCTGGTCGTATTCCTGTACTTGTGATTGAAATGAAAGATTATGGAATGATTAATGGGAAAGCCGTTTTAGAAACTGCATTAAAAGCAATCGAAGGCTAAAGGTGTAAATCATCAGTGATGATGAATGAAAATCAGACCTATGGGGGGTAATTGAAATGAGTATGATGACAAAGTTTGAACGTGGTATGGAAAAAATGTTGGTACCAGTTGCCAATAAATTAAACTCGCAGCGCCATATTGCTGCGATTCGTGATGCTTTTATCCTGGTGTTCCCGCTTATTATGGCAGGATCAATTGTTACATTACTAAACTTTGCAGTTCTTTCACCAGATGGATTTATTGCGAAAATATTGTTCTTAGGAAAGATTTTTCCGAATCTAGCTTCGGCACAGGCACTATTTACACCGGTTATGCAAGGTTCCACGAATATTATGGCAATATTAATTGTTTTCCTCGTCGCCCGAAATTTGGCGATATCATTTAAGGAAGATGATTTACTCGCAGGTTTAACAGCTGTTGGTGCGTTCTTTATTGTTTATACACCGTATGAAACAGTAAATAACCAAGCATATATGACAGTTAAGTTTTTAGGAGCTCAAGGTCTTTTCGTTGCTATTATTGTTGGTATTATTGTCGGCGAGGTTTTCAGTCGACTATCACGTTCTCCTAAATTACTAATAAAAATGCCTGATCAGGTACCACCCGCAGTCGCACGTTCGTTTAAAGTGTTAATTCCAATTGTAATTATCACAATTCTATTCTCAGTATTAAACTATTTAATCACATTGGTTTCACCAAAAGGGATCAATGATTTGGTTTATACAGTTATTCAATCACCATTAAAAGATATGGGTACCAATATTTATTCAGTCTTATTACTTGGATTCATTTCCAACATTTTATGGGTGCTTGGTATTCACGGCCCAAATACAATCGCAGCTATTCGCGATACTATTTTCACAGAGCCAAACTTAGAAAACTTATCTTATGTTGCAGCACATGGTACAGCTTGGGGCGCGCCATATCCTGAAACATGGGGTGGATTAAATGATGCATTCGCTAACTATGGTGGTTCTGGTATGACACTTGGTTTGTTAATTGCCATCTTCATTGCATCTCGTCGAGCGGATTATCGTGATATAGCAAAACTATCGATAGGACCCGGATTATTCAATATCAATGAACCAGTAATCTTTGGTTTACCGATTGTATTGAATCCAATCCTTATTATTCCGTTTATCATCACACCTGCAATTAATACGTTAATTGGTTTCTTCTTTGTATCAACAAAGATTATTCCGCCAATAGCCTATCAAGTACCTTGGACAACACCTGGACCGTTAATTCCGTTCTTAGGAACCGGTGGTAATTTCTTAGCTTTAGCTGTGGGTCTCTTATGTTTGGCAGTATCAGTTCTGATTTACTTACCGTTTGTAATGGTATCGAATAAAGTTAACGCAGCTGATGCAGAAGAACGTGCTTCTGAAGCATAAATTGTATTTTAAGTAATAGGATGTGATAGCAGTGAGTAGTAGTATTGCAGCATTCGATATTGGTGGCACAGCGCTCAAAATGGGCGTTGTACTAACCGATGGCGAAATTGTTGAAACAAAAGAAGTGACGATTCAGCATTTTGATGGTTTACATATTTTATCAGAGATGAAAGAATGGGTGATTGCACATCCAGAAGTTAGTGGAATTGCAATTAGTGCGCCTGGTTACGTTAATCCCAAAACGGGTGTTATTTCAATGGGTGGTGCTATTCGTGATTTTGATGAATTTAATATGTTAGAATGGTCAGAAAAAAATTTAAAGCTACCAACTGCAATTGAAAATGATGCTAATTGTGCATTATTAGCAGAAAAATGGTTGGGCAAAGCCAAACCGTTAGAAAACTTCTTGTGCTTAACAATCGGAACGGGAATTGGTGGCGGCATTTATGTGAATGATAAACTAGTTCGTGGCAATCGCTATAGAGCGGGCGAATTTGGCTATATGTTCACTGAAACACCGGGTACAGCATTGCCGGGTACACAAACACTTAATGATACAACGACGATTTATCGTATGAGAATGCAATATGCAGCATACACAGAACGTGCATTGGAAGATATTACAGGTGAAGAAATTTTTGCAGGGTATGATGCAGGTGATGTTGTTTGTACGCGATTGGTCTCTTCATTTTATAACGGTATTTGTACAGGATTGTACAATTTAATCTATCTCTTTGATCCATCACATATTTTTATTGGTGGTGGAATTACCAGTCGTCCAACATTTATTGAGGAGTTAAAGGAACAAATGACATGGTTTGGTTTACGTGACACTGTGATTGAGGCAGTGACGCATCGTAATCAAGCGGGATTGTTAGGGGCAGTTTATCATTATCTACAGGGGGAATAAAAGATGAATGAAATGGAAACGATTATATTTGGTATGATTAGCCATGTCGGCTCAGCACGTAGTAGCTATCTCGAGGGCTTGCGAGCAGCAAGAACCGGCGATTTTACAGAAGCTGAGAGTAAAATTGAAGAAGGAAACGAATCATTAAAAACAGGTCATAGTGTGCACCACCAATTGATCCAAAAAGAAGCATCGGGTGAGAAAGTCGAAATTCAACTTTTATTAGTACATGCTGAGGATCTTTTAATTACAACTGAAACATTACGCGAAGTCGTGATTGAGTTTGTTAACGTTTATAAACGTATGGAAAAATAAAAAATTAAGCTCTTGTAGAGATAAATTTGCTCTACAGGGGCTTTTTTTGTTAATATTGGTTATCGTGTTAAGTTATATGAAAATAATAGCGTTAAGGGGATGAAGAAATGAGGATTTGTAAAAGTTGTGGTTTAGGTAGAATTGATAGGACTCGGTGTGTCTGTGGTGACGAACAGTTTGATGAAATAAATAGTCGTATGAATGACTATGGACAGCCAGTGGGAGTCGCCTTAGCAGAAGATACCCTGACATTCAAAAAGCCTGAAAAAGTTGTTTTAACGGGTAAATACTGTCGTTTAGAGCCAGTTAATGCTGAAGCGCATGCAGAAAGTCTCTTTCACTCTTTTAGTCAGAACCAGTCACCACAACAATGGACTTATCTACCGAGCGCTGTACCAACAGTCTATTCTGAATTTAATGATTACGTATTGGGAATGGAAAACAGCAATGATTATGATTGTTTTACGATTATTAACGCAAACAATGAAGCAGTTGGAACATTTGCATTGATGCGTTTAGACATCGTTAACGGTGTTGTCGAAGTGGGAATGGTTACGTTTTCGGAAAAAATGCGACAAACAGTTGTCTCAACTGAGGCACATTATTTACTTGCGCGCTATGTATTCGAAACGCTTGGTTTCAGGAGATATGAATGGAAAGCTGATGCATTGAATGAACCTTCTAAAAAAGCAGCTAAACGCTTAGGATTTTCATACGAAGGTCTTTTTCAGCAAATTACGACGACACATGGACGTAATCGTGACACCACTTGGTATGCAATGACGGATATAGCTTGGCGTAATCAGGTAGAAAACTACGTAAAATGGTTATCACCCGAAAATTTTGATAACGAAGGTAAACAATTATCAAAATTGAAATTTAATTAAAAAAACCGTTGAACTCATTTATTTCCTGAGTTCAACGGTTTTATTTTTAGTCTCCGTATAAAAACGACATGACTGCTTTTTCGCTCGCTGTCGCATTAACAATGCCACTATGACTATATTGTTTTCCAGAGAAGATTTGTTCTTTATATGACTTGATTTTATCTTGATAAATGAGTCTTCCAGCTAAGGCGCTGTTAACGGGAACGACACTGTCAGAACCATGGTCAGAGTCGATATCACCTGTGATATTTAAGTACGAAATATTTTGCGGAATTGAATCATCATCGGTTAATAGTTCAGTCAGTAATTCATTATGAAATGGAAGAGGCGTCACCTTTTTTTCTTTTCCATTTTCGTCCATGCTTAAATAATTATAGGGTGTTGCTAAAGTGACCATTCGTCTAAGCTTGATTTTAGTTGTGTTAGCGTCGTGTTTTAGAAAATGTGTTAAAACTAAACCACCGTTAGAATAACCTACAGCATCAAAGTTTTTAAAAGAATACTTCTTTTCTAATGACATTAATGCCGTTTTTAGACGTTGAGACTGTTCTAATGTACCGTCTTCCGTCGCATTTTCAAACGCAATTACGATAAAAGGTCGATAGGCATTTTTTTTAAGAGGCTCATCACTGTGGATGATGCTATTATCTTCATTAACTGTTAGACGTAATATTTCAGGTTGATAATCATATATTTTTGAAACATCAGCTATAAAATCGTCGAAATCATTTGCTGTGCCATTTGTCCCGGGTACTAGAACAATCGGTTGGCTATTTTTGGTGACAGGCAATTGCTCGCGAGTCTTTTTTGAATCAGACTCTTTTGTACAAGAGGTAAGTATGAGTAAGGCTATCAAAGCAAAAAAGATCAGTTGATAATTTTTCAAAAAAGGTCACCTCATTATTATTTGAATAGAAAATGGATGATACGCGTTTGAACATGTTTATTAGATAAAATATCGCTATGTCCAGTATCGTTCCCATTATATATCTTACTCGAGTATGAACTGACAGTTCCTTTGTAGATTAGTTCACCAGCTAACGCACTGTTGACTGGGACTATTCCATCTGATACATGATTATTTTTTAAATCGCCAGTAATATTCAATACTGAAATGCTTTTTGGGATAAAACCTTTACGATCAATAAACGTCTGCAATAGATTAGTTTTTTTCGGTAATTTCTTCAAATCATGGGCGCTACCATTATCTTTTTCATCTGTGTCGTTATAAGGTGTTGATACAGTCACCAATTTACGGAGATGAGGTTCAATTTCGGTGCTATGGTATTCTAAAAAATTAGTTAAAACGAGACCACCATTAGAATGACCAATAGCATCAAAAGTAGAGAAATGATATTTTTCATAAAGATCATTTAGAGCAATCGCAAGCCATTCCGCTTGTTTTAAAATACCTTTCTCTGAGTTATCTTCAAAAGCGATTACAATAAACGGACGATGATTTTTAGATGTTAAAGCTTTTCCACTATATGATAATGTTTGATCTTTTTTAACAGTTACTTTAAGAGCATCGGCTTTATGTAAATAACTTATTTTTAAATCATCAGTAAATTCATCAAAACGATTTTCCGTTGCATTGGTGCCAGGCACTAAAATAATTGGAATCGCTGTTTCCTTTCTCGGAGAAAAAGCAGCTTCTGTTTTGTTTGATTGACAACCACTAATGAAGAGAAGCAGTAGACTTATCATAATAAGAAACTGTTTTTTCATATAATTCCGACCTCCTTGCAGTAGATTGTAAGTTGAGCTAATTATAACATAAATTGCTGACTGTTATAACAATATTTGTTGTATGTGACATCTCAATGTTAAGGAGCGAAAATATTTTTTTTAGAAGAGAAATTGAGCTATAATAAAACAAACTATAAAGGAGGTTAGTCTGTGTTATTAAAAGAAGTTTGTGTAGAAAATTTTGAACGATTACCGAAAATTATTGGAGAAGTTGATCGCATTGAATTGTGTGATAATTTAGCAGAAGGCGGAACGTCTGTTAGTATCGGTGTTGCTAAAGAGGCACTTGTTATTAGCAAGAAACATAAAGTGCCGGTAATGGCTATGGTACGTCCACGTAAAGGTAATTTTGTTTTTTCAGAAGCGGAGTTACGTAGCATGCTTACAGATGTGGCGGCTTATCGTGAACTTGGTATGGATGGTATTGTTTTTGGCTGTTTAACAGCTGATAATAACTTAGATTTAGCAGCCAATCAAGCAATTATTTCAGCTTCTCAGGGTGCTTTATTAACTTTTCATATGGCGTTTGACGAATTAAACGAGCCACTGGCGGCAATTGATTGGTTAGCTGAGCAAGGAGTACATCGTATCTTGACACATGGAGGTCCACTAAATACTGCACTTTCAGATAATTATGACAGATTACGCCAATATCAAGAATATGCTGGTAATCGCCTAATTATATTACCTGGTGGTGGGATTACGAAAGATAATATGGCATCTGTAGCAGAAAATTTAGCTGTTCACGAAGTTCATGGTACGCGTTTAGTTTAACAATTTTAAAATACTAGAAAAGAGGATGAGCGATATGGCGAGAGTAGAGAGTTTTGAATTGGATCACACGATTGTAAAAGCACCTTATGTTAGAGCAGCAGGTGTGGAAACAAGCCCGCAAGGAAGTACTGTTCAAAAATATGATTTACGTTTTTTACAACCTAATGAAGATTCACTACCAACAGCTGCAGTTCATACCTTAGAACATTTACTTGCTACTTATTTACGGGACGAAGTAGAAGGCATTATTGATATTTCGCCAATGGGATGCCGTACAGGCTTTTACTTAATTTTATGGGATTTACATGAACCTGAAGAGATTGCTGTCGCTTTAGAAAAAACATTGAAACGTATCATTGAAACTGTGGATGTACCTGCGGTTTCAGCATTAGAATGTGGTAATTATAAAGATCATTCTTTATTTTCTGCTAAAATTTATGCCGAGAATGTTTTAAATCAAGGTATTAGTCGCGATCCTTTTAAACGTATTTTTTAGAAATAAAAAGCAACTCACTAAAAAGTGAATTGCTGAGTTGTAGTAAATCGTTCATAACGGTTTACTATTTTTTTATTTTCACTTAATCGTATACAATACCAGCATCTTTACGTAAACTTTCTACTAAAGTAGTAACGTTAAGGCTTAATTCTGACCATTCACGATAATCCTCAAGAGCTTTAGCATCTGTTGGATTATTAATAACACTTGCAAAAGCAATCGCTTCATCATAAAGCAATAGCTCAGGAGCTTCTACGCCTTTAGCTGTTGTAGTATCTGTTTTTCTGTCCCAAACATCAATTGTTGTGATTGCATTCACAGCATCCAATAAAATGGTTGACTGGTTGCTGTAAATTTCAGAACCTAGGTATGATTGAACTATTTTACCTGTAAGTAAAGTGACATTGAAATCAGGATATTCTAAAATGATTGTGCCAGAACCATCAACACCAGTTACAATTTTTTTGGCAAAATAATGTGAACGCTCGGGAACACCGAACCACGCAACAGCTGAATAAACAAGATAAATACCTAAATCGACTAATGCGCCACCTGCAAATTTAGTGGTAAAGATATTAGGTTGTTCACCGTTAAGTACTTGATCATAACGAGATGAATATTTTGAATAGGCAAATGTAGCGCCTTCTATGTTAGGTGTATTTGCTACTAATTCTTTAACAATTTTAAAGTTAGCTTCATGAATATGACGTGCTGCTTCAAAAATGAAAACATTATTTTCTTTAGCGATACGTTGTGCCTCTTTTAATTCGGCAGCAGTAGGAAAAATTGGTTTTTCAACAACAACATTTTTCTTTGCTTTTAAAAGAGCAATTGCTTGTTGAAAATGGATACTATTTGGTGAGGCAATATAAACGGTTGAAAAATGAGTAGAATTTAAAAAAGCATTCCAGTCCGTTTCAATTGTAATATCCTTTAAAGCTTCTGAATCTATAAAGTTCTCTGCTTTTTCTGCAGTTCGTGAATAAATTGTTGTGAGGTCCCATTTATTTGTTGCTTGTGCGGATTCAATGAACTTTCCTGTAATCATACTTGTTCCAATAACTGCATAATTTATCATATAATCGCCTCGTTTCATATTTTACATAATTATAGCATAAAATTTTTCGGAAATAGGTACTTAGAAATTATAAAAATGTTTAGTGTCAATAAAAAGAGGGAAAATAACATAGTGTATACTATAAATAACTTGCTTACATAAAGTAAGTGTGTTATTATACATATATAAACAGATAACAAACAAATTAGGAGGAATTAAAATGACAAAAAGTAAATATATCTTAGATGCAGCACATTCTTCAGTGGATTTCCAAGTAAAACACATGATGATTTCAAAAGTAAAAGGAACATTCGAAAAATTTGGTGCAGATATCACAATGGATGTTGAAGATTTAACTACTGCAGATATTAGTTTTACTATTGAAGCAGATAGTGTTAATACAAAACAAGAACAACGTGATGGACACATTAAAGGTGAAGATTTCTTTAACGTTGAAAAATTCCCTACAATTGATTTCAAAGCAACTGAAATCACAAAAAAATCTGGTGACAAATATAACATGGCTGGTGAATTAAGTTTAGCTGGTGTGACTCAACCAGTGACATTTGATGTCACTTTTGAAGGTCAAAGTAAAAACCCGATGGATGGCACTACAGTTGCAGGTTTTTCAGCAAATACAACAATTAGCCGTAAAGATTTCGGTATTGTCTACAATTCACCATTAGAAACAGGTGGCGTGCTTATTGGTGATGATATTAAAATTAGTGTTGAAATTGAAGTTTCAACTGCTGAATAATTAAATAATTTTCTGAAACCTCAGGATGGGAGTATCGTTACTCATCTTGAGGTTTTTTTTATAAAATTTTTTTCTTTAAAAAAATTAGGTCTAATGACACAGAAAAATTAATAAGGGTGAATCAAGCGGCTGTTGTTCTTTAACAATGGACTTTCAAGACTCATACTGTTAGTATTTTAAGAGGATAGACTTAAAGAGGAAGCGGATTTTAAAATAAAATTTACGAAAAATGGCTAGTAATAAGTTTCTTTTTCTAAAAAAGGGGAATGTACCTAAGTACGAGGGTAAATGTAATTTTATTTTTTAAAATTTTAATCTTTATGGGGAGGCAAAAAAATGATTTATATTGAGCTGCGAGGACGTAATATTTTTTGTGAGGGCATAAAGAGTATGTTGGATGAGTCACTGGTTAATGTTATTCAGGAAAATCATATAAAAACAAAGCATTATAGAGCGTATGAAGATGTAAGAACAGCAGAGGCGAAAATTTGTGTGATAGATGCTGAATATTCAGGAAGTAATCGGGTCGATTACAATGAAGCAAAAACAAAGTACGTGCTTTTTTCACAATCATTTAATTCGAGATCATGCAACAATAAAGTAAAAGGGTTCTTTTCTTTTAGTATAAGCAAAGAAAATTTACATAGTGGTTTAGAGGCTGTGCTAAATAAAGAAACTTTTATTGATCCTTTTTTTATGAATAATGTTATAGAATTGAAAAAAGATCGAGGTCTTAATGGTGCAATACGCTATAAGCTTACTGCGCGTGAAAGTGATGTATTACAATTAATCATTGGACAGTTCAATAATGAAAAAATTGCTGATAAGTTAGGTTTAAGTGAAAATACGGTGAAAAATCATGTCAGTCATATTTTGCAAAAAATGAATGTTAAAAGTCGTAATCAAGTCATCTTAAAAGTTCGTTCACATAGTGATATAAATCCAACAGAAGAATATGAGTATTCATTATAAAGGCGTAATTTTTCTTGCAAGCATGTGTTATTTAATAACAATGATGAATATAAAATAAATAGTAGAGCATCTTATAAAAATTAATGCAGAAATGAAAACTGCTGATTTTTAGCAGATGTTCTTTTTTATTGAATGAATAATCTCTGTTGAATGAGCTCATGTACTATTTTTTTTGCTTACAACGTATATATTACTGCAAAATCATTAAAGCGGTATGAAAGAACTATAGAAAGGTATATAATGATAGGGAGATTAGGAAGGAGGTGTCGATGGTGAAATATGTTCCTTCGATACTTACAATCAGTAATTTTATAGCTGGAATCAGTGCTATTTTATTTGCGTCACACGGTTATATATTCTATGCAGTAGTGATGATATTAATGGGAATGCTGTTTGATTGTTTTGATGGTTACTCAGCTCGGCTTCTTAATGTGTGTTCTCCGATTGGAAAAGAACTCGATTCGTTAGCTGATGTTGTGACATTTGGTGTAGCGCCGATGATTATCCATTTTGCAGTCAACGGCATGGGATTTTGGACGATATTAAGTATGTTTGCATTTTCTATTGGAGCGATTGTGAGGCTTGCACGTTTTAACGTGGCACAGTCACAATTGAATTATTTTATTGGTTTACCAGTTCCGGCTGCTGCATTAGTTGCATTACTTATTGTTCAAATATTACCGAGCATTTTATGTGGGTTAGTTATCGTAGTACTCGGTGGTTTAATGGTTAGTAACATCCATGTTAAAAAATTAGGGCATGCGAAAGAAGAAATAGAGGTCTAAGTAATGGATAAAATTGAATGGTTTATTCTTAATTATGGGTATCTTGCAATTTTTGTTTCACTTTTTTTAGGCCTTATTGGACTGCCGGTACCCGATGAAGTTTTAATGACGACGATCGGATACTATTGTAGTGTCGGTTTTTTAAGTACACCAGTTGCAATACTGATTGCAACTTTAGGTTCTTTTTTAGGGATGGTTGTCAGTTACTTTGTTGGGTCTAAAATAGGCCGCCCAATTATTTATCGTGTGGGGAAGTGGATTGGTTTAACCACCAAAAGACTTTTACGTGTTGAAAAATGGATGATGAAGTTTGGTTATTACACAGTAACCTTTGGTTATTTTATTCCTGGTTTTCGACACGCAATTTGTTATTTCTGTGGAATTTCTAAGATTTCATTAAAAAAATATATGGTTTTTGCCTTTGCAGGTGCTCTTATATGGAGCTCGTTTTTTATACTCATTGGTAAATTTATAGGAGTTTTAAATGTTTAATAAATTATTAATTATAGGTGCACGTATTCTTTCATTAGGCTTTTTTTCATATCCGTTGAAGGCGCTAACTTTATCAAAAATAAGTCGTCCATTGATCCCTGTTTTTGCAAAGCATTATCAAATAAATCAAGGTGATATGGTAGCAGATATAAAAAGTTACAAGAGTTTATCTGCATTTTTTGCACGCGAAATTAATTTAGAGAAACGTCCGATAGCAGCAAATGATTGGGTAAGTCCTGTAGACGGATTTGTTCAAGAGTTTGGTGAAATTGATAAAGAACAAACATTTACTGTCAAAGGAACAAAGTATCGATTAAATGAGTTGTTAGATGATCGAACTGCTGGGAAATTTGGTAATGGAGGCAGTTTTATTATCGTTTACCTCAGTCCAAGTCAATACCATCGATATCATTCTCCAGTAACGGGTAAAGTAAAGAAGCTTGCTGAATTTGGTAAGGTCAGTTTTCCTGTCAATGATTGGGGACTTGATAACGTTGATAAATTATATGTTAAAAATCATCGTATTGCTTATCAAATTGGTGAAGAGACCCTATTGATTGCTGTAGGTGCATTGAATATCAATTCGATTGTTGATAGTTATGAGGCGGGTTCTGAAAAACAAGGGCAAGAAGTAGGCTACTTTACGTTTGGATCAACGGTGGTATTACTGTCACCAGATAAACAACTAGAATGGCAGCAAGATCTTGCGCCAGGTAAATTTATTAAAGTACGAAGTGGGATTGCTGACTATAAATAAAGGGGTGTTGATAACATGACAGATGTATTGGTATTTTTAGCTGAAGGTTTTGAGGAAATAGAGGCTATTAGCGCAATTGACATTTTTAGACGAGCAGAGTTTGATGTACAAGTGGCCTCATTAACCAATGATATAACGGTGAAGGGTGCGCATCAAATTGAGGTGAATGCGGATATTACATTAGATACAGTCGCAGAAAAACAATTTGATCTCATCTACCTTCCAGGTGGTGGCGGCAGTGCAGAAGCATTGCGCTCAGATCCTGTTGTGCAACAGATAATTAAACGTCATCACCAAGCGAAATTGAAAATCGCAGCAATCTGTGCGGCACCGATTGCATTGGAAGAAGCGGGTATTTTAAAAGGGCACCATGCTACCAGTTTTCCAGCGATGAAACCGCAAATAGTGACACCAATTTATGAAGAAAAGTCAGTGGTTATTTCAGGGCATATTATTACATCACGTGCTGCTGGAACAACAATTGAATTCGCTTTAACACTTGTTTCAGAATTAGGTTATCCTGATGTAGCGAATGAAATTTCGTTAGCGATTTTGCATAAATAATAAGTTTTAAAGTGAACGATAGTAGGTAACTACTATCGTTTTTAATTTGTGAAAAACAGGGTATTTAACTGTTATAACATAGTATTATCAATGTGTTTGTAAAGTGAGATTGTGAATTGAATTGTTGAAAAATAAAAATATTGTTGTTAGTATGAGGGTGTAATCAAGGAAGATAGAATAGGTTTTCAACTTGAGGAGGAATATAAAATGGCGAAAATTAATGCAGGTAGCGCAGTAGTGAATGTATTGAAAAATTGGGATGTAGACCATGTTTATGGACTACCAGGAGATTCAATTGATCATATCGTTGATGCGTTACAAAAAGAACAGGAAGCTATTAAGTTCATCCATGTGCGTCATGAAGAAGTTGCTTCACTTTCGGCAGCAGCCTATACAAAATTGACAGGAAAAATCGGAGTTGCGTTATCAATCGGTGGTCCTGGGGCGATTCATTTATTAAACGGAATGTATGATGCGAAAATGGATAAAGTACCGCAATTGGTGTTAGTTGGTCAAATACCGAGTGACCTTGCAAATAGCGATTATTTTCAAGAGGTAAATACTTCAGCAATTTTCGAAGATGTTGCTGTCTTTAATAAGGAAATTACTCGTCCAGAACAATTGCCACTTATTGTTGATCAAGCGATTCGTACAGCATATGAGAAACGAGGCGTAGCAGTTGTTATAATTCCTGATGATATTCCTGCTAACAAAATTGTTGATACAGTAGAACGTGTTAAAGAAGCTAAAAAGCCAACACAAGTAGGGTTAAATACGCCTGATTTAGAAGCCGCAGTGGCATTGATTAATGAGTCAAAAAAACCGGTAATGTTAATTGGTACGGGTACAAAAAAAGCGAAAGCTGAAGTTTTGGCTTTTTCAGAACGATTTGATATTCCAGTGATGTCAACCTTGCCAGGAAAAGGAATTATGCCTGATGAACATTCAAATTATTTAGGGAACATTGGGAAAATTGGAACAAAACCAGCTTTTGAAGCAATGCAAGAAGCTGATTTATTATTAATGGTAGGTAATGATTATCCATACGGAACTTATTTACCTAAAGATGTTAAATGTATTCAAATTGAAATAGAACCTTCACGCATGGGGAAAAGACATGATGTTACAGTCGGTATTGTAGGCGATTCCAAAGAAGCGTTGGCGTACTTAACAGCTCATGGTGAAGAAGTAACCAACCGTCCGTTCTTACAAGCTTGTACTAAAAATATGCAAACGTGGTGGAAATGGATGGAAGAGCATATGGCTCGTGACACTTCACCAATCGCACCACAAGCAGTCATTAAACAAATGCAACGTATCGCTGATGAGGATGCTATTTTCTCAATAGATGTTGGGACTTCAACTGTATGGAGCACACGCTATTTGAAGCTAGGCCAAAAAAATGATTTTCTTGTGTCTGCTTGGTTAGGCACAATGGGTTGTGCTTTACCAGGAGCAATTGCTTCTAAAATAGCTTATCCAGATAGACAAGTTATCTCCTTACAAGGAGATGGTGCATTCTCAATGGTAATGCAAGATTTTGCTACAGCGGTTTATTATGATTTACCAATAATTAATGTAGTATTAAGCAATAAACAATTATCGTTTATTAAATATGAACAACAAGCTCAAGGTCAGTTGAATTATGGAATTGATCATGGCGATATCAATTTTGCCAAATACGCAGAAGCGTGTGGTGGTAAGGGCTACCGTGTTGAGAACACCGCTGATTTAGAAGCGGTGTTTACAGCAGCGAAAGCAGATAATTGTCCAGTAATTATCGATGTTGTTGTTGATCCTGAAGCAGCGCCACTACCCGGTAAAATTGTGATGGATGAAGCAAAAGGTTTTGCGAAATTTGAGATTAGAACGGCTTTAGAGGAAAAACGAATTGCGTCAATGCCACCGTTAAAAGATGTAATGCGCCAATTCTTTTAAAATGATGAGTGTTTAATTTTTAATAGAGCAATTGTGATGAACGTATGTGAAATTGGAGCTATCTTCTAAAGATAGTTCTTTTTTTTATTGACATTTTTTTATAAATATCATAAACTGAACAGGTGGTCAGTTTTTTTGAGGAGGTTAATTCATGAAAAAAGAATTGAAAAAGCAAGCGATTCTAGTAGCGGCACAGCGTCTTTTTGTTGAGAAAGGTTATAACGACGCATCGTTGCAAATGATAGCAGATGAAGTGGGGACAACCCGTAGCAATATTTTGTATCATTATAAAAGTAAAGCAGCCCTTTTCGAAATCATTTTAAAAGACTGGGAAGATGAATGGGTTGTCACTTGGGAACGGATTAAAGCGGAAACTTGTCATCCTAGCGTGCAGTTGCAAGGTTTTTTTCATGTGTTTATTTACGAAGATTTACGCCATCCCTTACGCAAAGCCTTTGATGAATTTTTAGGTGATGCAGATTCTAAGCAGAAAGAAAAGGAACGCTGGGTCGAATGCGATCAAGAATCTATTGCTTTTATATTGTCTCGCGGTGTGAGTGAAGGGTACTATAATATCGAAACGGGACAGATGAATACGCATGTGAACCTCATCGTTGGCAGTCTTTATGGCATGTCAGATACAATGCGTCAAGAAAGCGATGAGCAGATAATGTCTGCTTTTAAATTGTTCTTAGAGATATATCTTAAAAAAATAGAAACAGATGTTAATGGGTTTGAAGGAGGAGACAATGAATAAATTAGATGCTATGAAAGATAAAAATCCATTGTTGGTATTTGCGAAATATGCGATACCTTCAATGTTCGGAATGATGCTGATGGCGATAAATGTCGTGATGGATGGTGTTTTTGTCGGTCATGCTTTAGGCGCAACTGCTTTAGCAGCAGTTAATATCGTTATTCCAGTGTACAGTTTTTATGTTGCAATGTCATTATGGATTGGTGTAGGAGCGACGACTCGATACTCACAAGCAATGGGCGAGGGTGATAGAAAAAAAGCACAGACAATTTTCACTCAAGCAGTGTTTTTAATTGTTAGTATATCAATAGTAGTGAGTTCAACTTTAGGATTATTAGGTGATAATTTATTATCATGGTTGGGTGCAAATGCAGAAATTACACCCATGGCATCAGAGTATTTACATATCTTTTTACTATTCGGATTTGTATTAACCTTAGAGAATATGTTGAGTTTATTCGTTAGAAACGATGGTTCTCCGATGTTAGCGATGATTGCATTAATTGTTACTGCTGTTGTTAATATTGGTTTGAATTACTATTTCTTGATTGTATTGAAGTGGGGCATTATGTCTGCGGCATTAGGTTTGATTATCTCTGCAGCAGTAGGTATCCTCGTATTACTTACCCATTTTGTGCACAAATCTAATAATTTGAAGTTTAATTTTAAATTTAAAGGCAATTGGTATTTAAAGAGTTTCTTTTATATCGGTTTCCCGAGTTTCTTAGCTGAAATGGGAATTTCAGTTTTCACGATTGCATATAACATTGCGATTGTAAGTGCAGCTGGAACGATGGGTGCGGCGGCATTTTCGATTGTGAATTACACACACAGTATCGCCTTATTACTATTCCTAGGTTTAAGTTCAGCAACACAACCACTTATTTCGTATTATCAAGGTGCGAAAATGTATAAGGAACAAAAAGCGATTGTGAAGTATGGGATTACGTCATCAGTGATCATTGGTCTTGTGATTATTGTTATAGGTCAAGTGTTCACGACACAGATTATCTCGTTATTTGGTTCATTTACGCCAGAATTAATTGCGTTAGGAACTGAGAGTATTCGTATATTCTTCTTCGCCTATTTATTTATGGGAACTAACTTTGTATTGATTACATTTATGCAAACAAGTGGCCATGTGAATTTTGCGATTTTTATTACGGCTATTCGAGAATTCGTGTTGGTTATTATATTCTTACTTGTTTTAACACCGTTATTAGGAACAGTAGGTGTTTGGTTAGCGGTACCAATTGCAGAGTTTATTATCTGTATTTTACTCAGTGTTTATTTTATAGTTATCAAGCGCAAAGATAAATTAACGGCGTTATAATAAATAAAAAAACGACTACTCCATATGGAGTAGTCGTTTTTATTTATAAAAAAGTACAGATGATGTTTTTTTTAATAATATCGATTGGTTCTTTTTGGTTGATGTTTAAATAATAGAATTGTACCGATAATAACAAAGCAAAAGCCAGCTACACATACAATTAAACCAGTGATGTGTGCAATGCTAAATGAAATTGAGATGGCGGCAAGACCAACGATTAATAATATAATGCCGAACCATTTCATACGACTCCCTCCTCTTAGACAGGTTTGAACTGCTTATCCTGATGTTGTCATAATGATAATCATAAGGTAAAAGCTTAAAATTGTCAAACCTGAATGCACGGCTGTTGCTATCACTTTAAGCAGTGCTTATAATATAAGAGAACGTAGTCATAGAGGAGGGATATTGTGAAAGTAACAGATGAAGCACAAGCTTTTTTAGCACCAATATTAGCAGCTTACGAAGCGTTAGACACCATCTGTGTGTTTGACTCTTCGTGTGATTGTGGGAGTGAACACGGTGACGCAACCCATCATCACCTTTCATTGTCATTAGAAGCGCCTTTGCCAGATGATATTGTGATGCCAATTAATGGGCATTTAAATGTCGCCTGGAACAAAGAACTTAATGAAAAAGTAGCTAATATTATTATTGATTACAACGACGCAGGTTTGTTTGTGCGCCAATAAATTTGCTTGAGGAGGAGAAGAAAATGAAGAATATCATTGTCTATCGAACAATTCAAACGCATTTATTAGAAGAATTGAAAAAGAGTTTTAACGTGAAATACTTACCAGATTATTTAACCACACAAAAAGCAGAATTTGAAGAGGCTCTTCCAACTGTAAATGGTCTTTTAGGTGCAGGGATTGTAATGGGTGCAGAGGAATTGCAAAAAATGCCTCAATTAGAAGTAGTAAGTAATATAACAGCTGGTTTTGATACGCTTGATTGGGATGCCTTTGATAAAGCAGAGGTGAGTATTACTAACGCGCCAGATGCACTAACTCAAACTGTGGCGGATTTGGCGATGGGATTATTACTTGCAGCGGCACGTAGGATAACAACTGTTGATCGTGCTATAAGGGCTAATGAATGGATAAAAGGCCCCCTCGATACAGCAACAGGCCTTTACGGAACAGATGTTTATCAGAAAACAATCGGTATTATTGGATTGGGGCGCATCGGCACAGCGGTGGCACAACGCGCTCATGCTGGGTTTGGAATGGATGTTATTTATCATACTAGATCTCGTCATGAAAATGCTGAAGTAGCATATGATGCCAAACATTACCCTGATTTAGATGGTTTTTTAGAGGCAGCTGACTTTGTTGTCATGCTTGCGCCATACAGTGAAGAAACACATCATTTAATGAATGAAAAAACTTTTTCGAAAATGAAAGATAGTGCTTTTTTCATTAATGTTGGTCGAGGTAAAACAGTGGATGAAACAGCGCTGTATGAGGCTTTAAAAACAGGTGTAATTGCCGGTGCGGGTCTTGACGTATTTGAGAAAGAACCGATCAATCAAAATCATCCGCTATTAACGTTGGATAATGTGGTCGTAACAGCTCATATGGGCTCAGCTACATTGGCAACGAGAAATCGAATGGAACGTGATGCAGTGGCTAACTTAACCGCAGTATTGAACGGTGAAGAACCTCAAAACCGAGTGTTGTAAACTTACATATTTTCACAGAAAATAACTGAGTAAATAATCATCAACAAATTTTCCATCAATATAAAATTCATCTTTGAGATGTCCTTCAATCACAAATTGATGTTTTTGATAAAAAGCTAATGCGCGTGCATTTGATCCTAAAGCACGTAGTGTTAGCTTTCTATAATTATGTTCACGTGCATAGTCTTTTACACGGTTCATTAAAGCGGAACCAGCACCAGCATTTTGAGCTGTCTGAGAAACGGCGATACTTAAACTCAATGTTTTATTACTTGTGGGTAAAGGGGTCGCATTTTCATATTGTAAAACACCTAGAACATGATTATTTTCGTCAACAGCGACAAAATTTGATCCAACAGGGTAACGACTCATATATTCAGAAGTATTATTATAGTGAACAATCCCCGGGGTGTTTTCGACAGTCCACACACTATTTTCAATTGCAACTAATTGTGGATAATCTTCTTTTTGTATTTTTCGAATCGTTAAATTTTTCACTATAATCAGCTCCTTTAAGTTATATAAAATTATATCAGATTTAACAAAAAAAGGGCTTTTAGAAGAGAGTTTGGAAAATTATATAAAAGAAGGAACCCATATACATCAAGGGTAAAAGCTATTTTAAAAAAGAAAAAGATTTATTTTGTTAAAAAGGGTTTACAAATGTGTTTATTCTTTATATAATAGATTTTGTGTTAAGGAACAAATGACACATCAAAAAATCTTAGGCCCGTTGGTCAAGCGGTTAAGACACCGCCCTTTCACGGCGGTATCACGGGTTCGAATCCCGTACGGGTCATTGCTTATATATTAGTTATATTTAGCAGCAGGGGGATTAGCTCAGCTGGGAGAGCATCTGCCTTACAAGCAGAGGGTCGGCGGTTCGAGCCCGTCATCCCCCATTGTTTTTTTAAAACAACTTTAATTTTATATGGAGGAGTAGCGAAGTGGCTAAACGCGACGGACTGTAAATCCGTTCCTTAGGGTTCAGTGGTTCGAATCCACTCTCCTCCACTCTTATAATGGGGTGTAGCCAAGCGGTAAGGCAATGGATTTTGATTCCATCATGCGTAGGTTCGATCCCTGCCACCCCAGCCATTATAATAAGAGCCGTTAGCTCAGTTGGTAGAGCATCTGACTTTTAATCAGAGGGTCGCTGGTTCGAGCCCAGCACGGCTCATATAGTATCTCGGCAGTAGCCGAGGTATTTTTTTGTCTTTTTTTATCACATAGAAATTAGGATGAAAAAATAATAGGGATACACAGCCAACGATTAGTGCTAAAACTTGTAATCGTCTTTTTTTATAAAAAAAGCATTGATGAGTTATCACCAATGCTTTAATCAATAATAGAAGGTTACATGTTCAATAAATAGTCCGATAAGGAAAGTTCACCATTACGAATCGTTAAAATTTTACGGTAGGTATTCTCCTTGAACAGAATTGCTGTAAGGAATGACGCAACGTCAGCACGAGTAATTGCATTATTGCCCTCGTTTGTAAAAGTCGCAAACTTGTTCGTAGCACCGTCATCTGTTAATGTGCCGGGTCTTACTATGGTGTAGGCTAAATCACTTGCAAGAACAGCTTGATCAGCAATACCTTTTGCTTCCATGTAGTAAGCGAGCGCTTCAGGCACTTTATCACTTTCACCGGAGTGGATAGTGCTGACAAGTATAAAGCGTTGTATGCCTTTTTCTTGGGCAATGGTGGCGGCTTTAATAGCGGCTTCTTGATCGATTTTTTTTGTTAATTCAGGACCGCCTTTGCCACCACTACCTGCTGTGAAAATAACCGCATCCATATTGTTGTAGGCAAAACTAAAATCTTCGAGTAAATCACCAATGATAATTTCAGCACCTAATGCTTCTAAGTGACCTCGCTGTTTTTCATCACGAATCATTGCGAAGGGCGTATGTTTTGTTTTTTTTGCAATGTTAGCAACTAATTGTTGCCCAATTTGACCATTTGCT
>NZ_JAFYUW010000016.1:0-17500 GCF_017549435.1 Brochothrix sp. | reverse complement strand
GCCAGTAGGTCATAAAATTGGTGATTTATATGACTTGGCTCATGATGTAGGCATTGTTTATGCGAAGGAACCTTACGTCATCTCAGTAATGACTAAAAACTATACTGGATATGAAAAGATTTCAGTGTTATCGCGTGATGTATATAATATTTTAAAATAGGCCCAATGAGGGAGATGCATTTAAATTTTTAAATGACGGTGAAAATAAAGCGTCAATCATACTCGAAGCGGATAAGAAGTACCAACTTTTTGAAAAAATGGGATTGAACCAACAGGGTATTTGTGGGAAAAGGTAGCACAGTCTTATCTTGAAACAGCATGCCCGGGAAAAATCTGCTAAAGTAACGTATGATTTTGAAGCGGGAATGTTTGCTTGTTAGGGTTTGATTGCAGATATGGAAAATATCCTCGAAGTATTAGTGGCTTTACTACATAATGATGAACGGCTTGAAACGTTGATTCAAGCTATTTCATACAAAAAGAGCCCTGCTTGATTGTAAAAAATCAGTAGGGCTTTTAAACTGTTTTATTAGATGTTATCAAAATAATATCTTTAGGCATGTGAAGTTAATGGGAAAACAAACGGTGTGTTTGGTTCCTCAATTTTTGAACGTACAAAAAGTGTATCTTCAGGGTTTTCCATACGTGCCGATTGTACATGAGGAAGGCCATCAGGTGTAAAGTAAAAGTTAACGGTTGTAATTTCAGATGTTAATAGACTACTTAAGATATCATTAAGATTGATTGGTTGAGCTGCAATGATATCGAAGAGATGTAATTCTGATCCATCTATTTCAAAGATCAGTAGGGCATCACATTCGCTATGATAATAGAGTGCGTCACCAAAACCAAGAATGTAATAAAAGTGACTTAAATGCTCACGACCTGTCACTTCAACTTGATTCGATAAGGGTTTTCGTTGCTCTGCTAAGCGAGTCATGATTTCTAAATCAGCAGGTACTTCACGTGTTAATTTACGCCAAGAATTTGTGTTGTTACTTTTTTCGTATGTTGATACATCTAAAAAAAACGTTGATTCGTGCCATTGTTTGAAGCCGAATTTAGGATAAAAAGACAGCACTGTATCATTCGCGAAGAGATAGATAAAGTCATAATCTTTTTCATACGTGGTTAGCGCATACTCGATTAATTGACGTGACAAGCCTTTGTTGCGATGATCAGGATGCGTGACAACTGTACCGATTTGTAAAGCTGAATGAGCGTTTCCCTCAACAATAACAGTCAATTCATTGATTGAAACGTTGGCAACAATTTGTGAACCTAAACGATAAGAAAGACAGCGATAGTTATCATTCCAACCACCAGCGTCATCCCATTGTTTAAAATCTAGTTCAAATGTTGTTTGAACGAGTTCAAAAAAGCTTTTACGATAGATAGCGTTGTGTTTGTAGTCTGTGATTAATTCATAGTTCATGGTGTGTTCCTCGTTTCTGATATTTTCACAGTATTATTATAACATGGAAGCGTTTTATGTAAAAAAGGTTGCTAGTTAAAAAGAGGTATGCTATTATTAGGTTAATAAAGGTTTTAAATACTTTTATTAACGAGGTGAAAAAATGACAAAACGCACAGAGCAAGAAGAACAAATATATTACGAAACAGAGGCGTCTGAACAGGAATTCCTTGAGTGGTATCGTACGAAAGAACATAAAAAATATGAGCGTCCTTCAGTGACGATTGATAATGTCATGTTGGCATACAATCGTGAAGAAGATGCTCTGAAAATTCTATTAATCAAACGAAAAGCACATCCATATAAAGGTTGTTGGGCTTTGCCAGGCGGCTTTGTCAATCCTAATGAGTCAACAGATAAAGGCTGTTTGCGTGAAACGTTTGAAGAAACAGGTGTCCAACTAAAAGAATCAAATATCGAACAGTTATACACATTTAGCACGCCAAATAGAGATCCACGTGATTGGGTGATTACAGTCAGTTACATTGCCTTCCTCAATCAAGAGGCTTTAAAAGCAGGGGATGATGCCAGTGAGGCGGCCTGGTTTGATATCACGCTAACAGAAGGTTTTGCATTGCTACATCATCAGATGGAAAATATTGATTTAAATATAGGTGCTGAAACGACGAGTGCGGCGAGTACAGGTAATTTAGCGTTTGATCATGAGAAAATTATTAGCACAGCAATCAAACGTATTATCGGAAAAATGTATTATCAACCACGTCTTTTGACATTATTAGGTGAGAGTTTCACAATTGCAGAAGCGCGGAAGGTATATGCGAAGTTTTTAGGTGTGCCGTATCAAACGTTAGATCACTCGAATTTCAAAAAAGATTTATTGAAGTTCTTAAAAGAGGTAGATGAACGTCCAACTGGGGTGGGGAGACCTTCAAAATTTTATGCGTTGGATATCCCGTACCTTAAATAAATAGAGCATTAAAAGTTTTAAGTGAAGGCTTAAAACTTGTTTTTACACTAATAAAGGTATAAAAAACTTTAATTAAATAAAGGTTAAAAATACCTTTAATAAAAATGATGGAGGTTCATTATGAGTAATTTAGTCACAGCACGTTTATCAGAAAAAAATATTGGAATTGTTTTTGGGTGTTTTGCACCTTGTCATTTGGGCCATTTTAATACAATCATGCAAGCTAAGCGCGAAAATGATGCGTGTATTGTTGTTGTTTGTGGTCAGCCGGGTGATAGAGGTGAGGCAGTGGGTTTGGATTTACGTCGTCGGTTTCGTTATATGCGTGAGCTTTTTGCAGAAGACGAGAAGGTAGTGGTTACAGAATTAGATGAAACAGGGATGCCGTTATATCCAAATGGCTGGACAGAATGGTTAGAGGCTGTGCAATCAATTGTGAAAGCAACAATGGTTTCTTCAGCTGAAAAATTAACGTGGTATGTGGGAGAAAAAGAGTACATAACAGAGCTAGAAGTGCGGACAAACGATTTTATTAGGTTTATTAATCGTCAGGAGCTGCCTATTTCAGCTACTTTAATCCGTGAAAATCCTTATAAATATTGGCGTTATATCATGCTGCCATTTCGCCGCGTTTTCTCAATGAATATACTCGTTTTAGGGACAGCGAGTGGTGGGAAAAGCACGTTAGTAAAAGATCTAGGCCGTTATTTTGATAGCCCCTATACAGATGAATATGCACGACGGTATGAAGAAAAATACAATGTGCGTGATGAGGAACTTGCTATTAATGATTTTAATTATATGGGTGCAGGTCAATTTGAAAATAATAAAAATGCGATTATTAGTCCCATGAATAAAGGCTTAATGTTTGCGGATACTGATGTTTTGGTAACCAAGGTTTACACAAAATATTATTGTAGCCCACAAGAGTATGCACAATTGGCACCTAGTTTTGATTTACTCATCGCGCAACAACAATGGGAAATCATTTTTGTTATCCCGCCTATTACGCCTTATGTGAATGATGATTTTCGTGATATGTCATATGCAGATGAAACGAGTCGTTGGCACTTACATCAACTGTTTATGGCTGAATTAGAGGCGCATCAGCTACTAGAAAAGGTGGTGATGCTTGACCAAAAAGGAAATTTAGAGACAGATTCACAAGGTTTTTATGCCCGATACGAGGCTGCTAAAAAACATGTTCAGAACCATGTACATAATAAATCAGGTATTTGGATCGATTAAAGGAAAGCAAAACGAGGAGGAACAAAGATGATGACAACAGTGAAAAAAGAACTTTTAGGTGGCTGGACAACGTTTGAAAAAAGTTATATTGGTGGCCTATTATTATTACAACTTATTGTTTTTTATTTCAATCCAGAAAATTTAATCAGTATGATTGCGGGTATTAGTGGCGTATTATGCGTAACCTTTGTTGCCAAAGGGAAAATTAGTAATTATTTCTTTGGTGTTATTCAGGTAAGTTTATATTTAATTATCAGCCTTCAGTTTGTGTTATATGGCGAAGTATTATTAAATAGTTTTTACTTTATTATGCAAATTGTGGGTATCATTGTCTGGCGTAAAAAAATGAACGTTGCTGTGTCAGAAACAAGCGCAAATACGACTGAAACAGCTGTTGTTGAAGCGCGTAGTTTATCTAAAAAACAAACATTTTTCACCGTGACTGTGGTCGTTATTTTTTGGTACCTCTTTGGTTTGATGCTAGATTATTTTGGTAGCAATCAACCGTATTTAGATAGTATTACAACGGCAATAAGTGTGGTTGCTCAAATTTTGATGACCTTACGTTATAAAGAACAGTGGTTATTATGGATTGTTGTGAATATCTTGTCAATCATATTATGGATTATTGCAGGCAATCCGAGTATGGTGGCAATGTGGGTGGCATTTCTCTTTAATAGTAGTTATGGTTACTATAATTGGCGGAAATTGGCCAAACAAACAGCATAGCCTAAAACATAAAACCCACATCTGATTAGGATGTGGGTTTTTTATAATTGTTATAAAAAGGCTACAAATACTGGGACAACGATGACGGTGATGACTCCAACAACAACCATAGCGATACTGGCCATTGCACCTTCAACTTCACCCATTTCTAAAGCAACGGCTACGCCTAATGCATGCCCACCTGTTCCTAAAGCGAGTCCGCGTGCAATTGGATTAGAGATGTTAAATTTCTCAAGGAGGAAGCGTCCAACTGCATACACAATCACTGCATTGAAAATAACGGCGAATGATGTAACAGAGGCGATACCACCGATAGAGGCAGATAAGGGTAAAGCAATTGCAGTTGTCGCAGCTTCAGGTAAAAGAGATAACATAATTGGATGATCAACATTGATAAGACTAGAAACACCATAGACCACAAAGATAGAAGCAAATGACCCTATGACAATCGCACCAATAATCGCTAACCAATAACGTTTTAAGACAGTGCGTTGTTTATAAAGCGGTATTGCAAAGGCGATTGTGGCAGGTTCTAAGAAAAAGTTAATCACATCACCACCAGGTTTATAGTCTGTGGCGTAATCAAAACCACCGATTTTCAAGAAAAGTATACCGAGAATCATTGCAACGAATAGAGGAGTAAAAAGAAAGAATTTATTTGTTTTTTTAAATAAGAATGTCCCAATACCAAAGGCAATCAAAGTGAGTGTGATTCCAAAATAAGCAGTCATAGTTATTTACTCCCTTCTGAATTCAAACGTAAACGATGTGTTTTTGCTCTTTTTTTAAGGAAAACTTGTGTAGACCAACCAGTGATAGCTAATAGAATCACGGTTGCTACAATAATAATGAGCATAATTTGTAAACCAGAGGTACTTAAAATGCCTAATGAGTTGATGACTGAAATTGCCGCAGGCACAAATAGAAAACTGATGATTGAGATGAGTTTATTACCTAAACCTTCGACTTGTTCAACTTTAACTATTTTTGTAGAGAGTGCTATGAATAATAAGATAAGTCCAATAGCTGAGGCAGGCATTGGCATTGGTAAAAATCCTTTTATAATATTAGCAACAAGCATGACTATTGCGAAGATAAAAGCCTGTTGTAAGAACGGAACTGCTTTTGAATTTTTCATATGAAATCGCTCCTTTGAGTAGTGTGTGTATTTGTTTATAAACCTAGTATAGGCTATAAAAACAATTTTGAATCCGCTTTCATTTCGGGATGCCAAATAATCGCTTGAGTTGCCCTGAGCGCTTGCTGAAATACATTGATTTGTTGAAACAGCTTTTTAAGTAACGATTTTATGGTATATTAAAAATAATGATTTTTAAATAAAGGAGTGACCGATTGTGGATAAAATGTTATCTTACACAGGTGTAATGGCCGCGGTGTTAATCTACATAAACATGTTTTTTGCTTTTACAAATAGCAACCAAGGCTTAAGCTATCCGATGTGGATTCAGATCCTCTTATTAGTGGGTTTTTTAGCTGCTTTACTCGACAGTGTTCAACGTAAAGCGTATTTTTTCTGCTTCTTATTTGTAGCTGCGTTTGTTCTCGTTGTCATTAGTATCATTCAATCCGTTTAGTTTGTAGTAGAAAGAGTTGTAGCGATAATTAATCACTAAAAAAAGACCTGATTTCCCTTTTTTATAAGGAAGTCAGGTCTTTTCTAGTTACAATTGCACTCGTTTTTTTAGAGAGGGCACAAACGAGCGACTAACAGGGATTTTGGCATTGTTGGTGAGTGTCAGTTGATACGTATGATTAAACCACGGTTGTATTTCAGTGATCTTATTTAAATTAACGATAAAACTTCGGTGTGTACGCATAAATTGATGGGTATCTAAACGCTGTTCAAGCCAATTGAGTGATTCGTTCAATTGATAATTTTGTTTTGGCAACACAATTGTAAGTTGACTGTTTTCAACAGAAGCAAATAATATTTGTGTAGGATCAATCATTACAATACGATCGCTTAAAGGAAGCGCAATACGTAGGTTTTCCAGTTCCTGTGTAGTTGTGTCGGAAGAAGTCTGTAATTGTTGATACACTTTCGTTAATGCAGCGTAAATACGTTGGTCATCAAATGGTTTTAAGATATAACCAATCGCATCCACTTGAAACGCTTCTAAGGCATGATTATCATAGGCTGTGGCAAAGATGATTTTTGGTGGATTTTGAAGACGTTGTATTTTTTTTGCAAGGTCAAAGCCGGATTCATTTGTTAAATGGATATCTAAAAATATCACTGTGGGTTTAACATCTAACATTTTTTCGAGCGCTTCATCGACTGATTCAGCTGTATCAACAAAAGTGACACGGTCATCTTCAGCTACGATAAAGCGTAATTCTTCACGAGCGAGTGGTTCATCATCAACGATTAAAACATTCATAAAGTATCACTGTTCCTTTCAAATGGCAATTTGAAGGTGACGCGTGTCCCTTCGGCAGTGGTTGTAAAATGGAGGGTACTGTCAGGTCCAAAAAGTCCTGCTAAACGTTTGTTAAGGTTTTCTAAAGCAGTACCAGTTCCTTCAACGGAAGGCACTGGTTCTTGCCCGAGTAAAGCGTATTTTTCAGGATTAATTCCGAAACCATTGTCGCGCACACATAAACGCACAGTTTGTCCTTGGCGTGTCATCGTCACACGAATGAGGTTGTCTGTTTTACGTGAATGAAACGCATGACGAATCGCATTTTCAACAAGAACTTGTAAGCAAAAAGGCGGCACCGCTAATGATTCAAGCCCTTCTTCAATATCATAGGAAACAGTATAACGGTCAGGGAAACGCGCTTGTTCTAATGCAAGATACGCGTTAATATGAGCGAGTTCTTGTTCTAACGTAATGGTCGTTTGGCGAGCGCCCTGTAAATTCGAACGGAAATATTGGCTCAATTGTAATAATAATTGGCGTGATTGTGTGACGTCACGACGCATTAACGCCGCAATTGTGTTCATTGCATTGAAGAAAAAATGAGGATTGACCTGTGCTTGTAACGATTTTATTTCGGCATCTTTTAGTAATTTAGATTGAGCTTCAATTTCTCCCAGTTCGAGTTGACTAGAAAAAATAGTGGCGAGTCCTTCTGCCATATTTTCTTCAACATGTGTGAGATCATTGACATCGGTAAAATACATTTTTAGAGTACCAGCTATTTGATCGTTGCTCTTTAAAGGGATGACAATAGCGGCATGTAATCGGCAGTTTGGATTGCTACATCCGATGGCTGATTTAGAACGAGCAATGGTTAAATGGCCTGTTTGTAGTACATCTAATGAGAGCGAGGTCATAACATCTAGCTCAGGGATATGGTGATCGCTACCGACCCCAACATGCGCCAAAATCTGATGATTATCGGTCATACTAATGGCAGCCACTTTTGTATATTTCTGAATTATTTTAGCAACAGCCCCGCAGGATTCCTGGGTCAGCCCTTCACGGAAATAGGGGAGGGTTTTAGCAGCAAGATCTAACACATCATGCGTTTGAACCGCTCGCAATTGTTCTTCTTGTTTTTGAGTGGAGCTGATGATTGTAATGAATATTAAAGTGCCGATGGCATTAAGAAGAATCATTGGAACAGCAATAAATCTCACTAGCAACCACCCTTGTTCTAGGGTTGGGCTGAAAAAGAGAATAAAAACCATCTGGATACTTTCCATCAATGTCCCTAATAAAAAAGCCTTTTTGGTGGAGGGCATTTTATTGAGACGGATATAGTTACGACCGATATACCCCGCAAGACATCCAACAAGTATAGAAGAGACGATATAAAAAAAGGAGGTTCCACCAGCTTGCATCACACGATGGATACCGGCAATAATACCGACACCCACGCCAACGAAGGGACCTCCAATAATACCTGCGACACCAATGGCTAAAGTTCGTGTATTAGCAATGGACGTATCCGCATTGAGTACAGTCGAAAAATCACCAGGTAAGAGTTGATTATCGGTGATGACAATGCCTGTGAAGTTAGAAATAATTGCGAATGTTGCAAATATAGCGATTAATTTTATTTTGGCAGATAAAAGTTGCCGATTTAAAAGAATTTTTTTGAAGAAAGAGACATTGACCAATAAAAAAGCGAGTAGAATAATTAAGCCAACGCGTTCCATCATCATTATAAATAATGTAAACATAAAAGTCCCCCAACAATGATTTAATATAACAATAACTTCATGATAACACACAATCAAAGCTCAGCAAAAAGCCCTTTTTAAATCAATTAATTACAAATCCTTGATTTTGTAATATATAGGTGTATAATCCTTTTTGTTAGATAAGTTACAAATTTACATAATTGTAATTTATTTTAAATTAAGCCAAAGGAGCGTATAACAATGACAAAACAAACAACACATTCAAGAGTAGCTTTAGTAACAGGTGGATCAGGCGGGATTGGTCGTGAAGTTGTGAAACGCTTAGTTGCTGATAATTTCGCAGTGGCTGTGCATTATGCAAGTAATAAAGAAAAAGCAGAAACACTGGTGGCTGATATCATTGTTGCAGGTGGGCAAGCGCTCGTTGTTGGGGGTGATGTAGCGGATGAAAAAGTAATGGCGCAGGTTTTTGATGAAGTCGAAGTGGCGTTTGGTGGCATTGATGTTGTGATTAATACAGCTGGAATGATGCTATTGAGTACGATCGTTGATTTAAATTTAGATGATTTAGACCGTATGTTCCGCACAAATATTCGTGGGACGTTTGTGGTTGCACAACAAGCCGCTCGTCGTGTACGTTCAGGGGCGCCATTATCAATTTCTCAACAAGCGTTACACGGACACAATTCCCAACGTATGGGGGCTATGTAGCAAGTAAAGCCGCTGTTGAAAGTATGACGATGATACTTGCACGTGAATTGAGAGGGAAGGATATTACGGTTAATACGGTGGCACCCGGACCAACGGCGACACCTCTATTTTTAAACGGTAAAGACGAAGCGACGATAAATAATCTGTCGAAAGCAACACCTTTGGAACGACTAGGACAACCCGAAGATATTGCCGAAACAGTTGCATTCTTAGCAGGACCTGCACGATGGGTGAATGGACAAGTCATCTTTACAAACGGCGGTTTAGCATAAAACAGGACTATCATTTAAGGTGTTGGTGTGATTTCACTGACGCCTCTTTTTTGCATAAAAAAAGCGACATTTTCAAAATCCCTGTAAAAATAAGTCATCACAACACATTGATAGGGGGAAATTGAAAATATCAGCTAATTTTTCTTATTGATTGTCAGTTTTAGGCTTCAATAAAGTGTCAAACCATTCTAAATTAACACGATGGTGCGCGCGTGAGTTCTCCAACATTTTTTTAAAAGATGGTAATAACTCATGATGGTCAATCGATAAATCTAATAAAGCGATTTTTTTGTTTGTTTCAGCAATTTGGCTTTTAACTAAGGCATTAAATTGTTCGGGTGGAAAGTCGTCAGAAAATAACATGGCACCATAAAAACTTAAATTAATATAATCCGTTTTAGTCCCAAATTTATGCATTAAGTCCTCAAAGTTTTTTTGCCCGAGGGGTGTTATTTCATAGTGATGTGCTTCGCGACCCTTTTCAGTTTGCGACACCTTTTTTTGGCGAATACATTGCTTGTCTTCTAATTGTTGTAAGTTGTAATAGAAGGAACCTTTGGTAAAGTTAACAATGTATTTATAGTGTCGTTCTTCCATTAAAGCAAGGAGCTCATAGCCGTGAGCGCCGGGAAATTGTTTTAACAAACCAAGTATAAGTAGTGGTATCACTGTTCTCACTCCTTTTGTGATTAACGTGGATAAATCTCAGCTAAACGTGATGTAAAGGTTTCGTAATTAATCGTTCCCATCGCCATCGCCTCACTAGCAAGGTACATTTTTTCTCCTTGAGTGAGTGGTCGTTCAGCAAAAGTATTTAATGGTGTTGTTTCATCTTTTAAAGGTGTAAGCTGGTTAGTTTTTTGTTCAAAGGCAGCGAAATAGCGCAAACCAAAACGGCGTTGTGATAACGCATCGATATGGATACCATCAGGATTAGCAGTGAGTTCATCAGCTGTTACAAAATAAGTGTTTTCATGTCTATCCGCGTATTTTTGTAAATCAGCATTAATTAATTGATATTCAGTACACATTAAACCAAAAGCTGTTTTACCGAGGAAATCTGGTAAACCCCCAATGATTAAAGGAAGTGTTGGTGCATCTAAAGCGGTTCTAAAGGCATCTAAGACAGTCGCTAGTTTAGCGTAATAATCGGCAGTGCGTCCAACAACACTGTCGCTTTCACCTTGATGCCATAAAATGCCACTTAATGTGCTGTTCTCCATTGCAAAGCGGGTTTGAGCGACTGCATGACGGAAGAGTAAACCATCGGGTGCCCATTCATCAATAGAACTGCCACCTTCAGCACAGGGAATTAAGCCAATGGTATCCTCGGCGTTTTTTGAGAGCCAAGCTTCAGAAAATGAACCTGCGAGACCAACGCCAGCCACACTGCGATCGTAATTAAGTGGCTCAGCCATCATTTGCCAACGTCCGTTGCGTAACATGTGAATACGTTCGTTTGTAATTTTAGGGACATCGTTGATAAAACCGCGTCCAGCCATATTTGATTGGCCAATCAGTAAAAAAACGTGTTTCATTTTTAACTTCCTTTCTAATGTTTCATTTATTTAATTATATTATAGTCTAATTAGACTAAATGTCAAATAGTGAAGTCTCGAGCCACATTAGCTGTTTCTATTGCTGAGTTTGTTATACTAGACATACGAAAAAAACATCTAAAGAGAGGTTGAACAGTGTAATGAACAATTTCTTTACAGATAAACAACTTAATCGTGATAAATTGCTGACTTTTGGTTTCGAGAAAACAACAAAGGGTTATTATTATAAAGAATTTGTGTTACAAGAGTTATTTGAAATGACAGTCACTATCTCTGAAAATGGCGAAGTTTCTACTGATATGATTGATTTAGCAACAGGTGAAAGTTATATCTTACATTTAGTTAATAATACCGCGGGTACTTTTATTGGAGAAGTACGAGAAGCTTTTGATGATCTTTTAGAAAGAATTGCGAAGGAATGTTATGAGAAAGTTGTTTTTGTGAATCCGCAAAGTAAGGAAATAATGGCTTATATTCGTGATGTTTATGGTGATGAATTAGAGTTTTTATGGGAGCGTTTCCCTAAAAATGCTATTTATCGGCGAGCAGATAATCAGAAATGGTACGCAGCGCTGCTAACAGTTTTGCCGGAAAAATTGGGGTTGAAGGGTGAAAAAGCGCTTGAAATTATTGATTTAAGGGGATTGCCAGAAGAAGTGCTATCGTTGATTAATCAACCCAATTATTTTCCTGGTTACCATATGAATAAAAAACATTGGTATACGATTTGTTTAGATGGATCGGTACCGACTGCTGAACTTAAAGTATTGATACAAAAAAGTTATCAACTGGCTTTAAAAAAATGAAATAGGTAAGAGAACGTATGTTTGCGTTTTGCTTGCTTTGTGAAGAAATTAAGATTATAGTAGTTTGTGTTACAAAATAAAAAAACGGCCGATAATCAAAGCTATTTTTAAATAAGATAAGTTTAAATTACTGATAGGGGAAGGCGTGAGAAAATGATTAAGTTCAAGAAAGTTTCGAAAATTTATGGTGACCAGACAGTCATAGAAGATTTTAGTTTGACGATTGCTGCCGACGAGTTTTTTGTATTAGTGGGCCCCAGTGGTAGTGGTAAAACAACAACATTGAAGATGATTAACCGTCTTATTGAGCCAACAGATGGTGATATTTATTTTAAAGATAAACGTATTATTGATTATGACATCCAGTCTTTACGACTTAACATTGGTTACGTATTACAACAGATTGCCTTGTTCCCCAATTTAACCGTTGCGGAAAACATTGAATTAATTCCTGAGCTAAAAAAATGGAATAAAGAAAAGCGCCGCAAGCGTACGATTGAGTTGTTGAAAAAAGTAAAACTTGATCCTGATATTTATTTACATCGTAAACCGGATGAACTTTCTGGTGGAGAGCAACAACGCATTGGTATATTACGCGCGATTGCAACAGAACCAGATGTTATTTTGATGGATGAACCATTTAGTGCACTCGATCCGATTTCTCGTAACCAGCTACAATTGTTGATTAAAGAATTGCATCAAGAAATTAATAGCATGATTGTATTTGTTACACATGATATGTCAGAAGCTTTATTATTAGGTGATCGTATCTGTATCATGAATGAGGGGAAAATAGTTCAAATAGATACACCTGAAAAAATAAAAGCCTTGCCTAAAAATGATTTTGTTGCACAATTCTTTAAAAATGAAACAACTCAAGGTTCAAAATGGTTAGAAAAAGGGACTGTTAAGTTGCTTCAACAGAAAAATTTAATTGAAGAAGAAGGTATTAATACAGGTCGTTCTGTTTCATTGAATACACCATTATACGATGTGTTACAGTTACTTATCGCGCATTCCAGTCTACAAGTAATTGAAGATGATCTATCCTTAGGATATATTAGCGAAAAAAGTATCCTTCGACTTATAGAAGAAAAGGAGCTGTAGCCGATGAGTTATTTTATGACAACCTTATCCGAGCGAAAAGGGGAGCTATTACAAGCTTTTATTGAACATATTCAAATTTCGTTGTTATCATTATTAATTGCAATATTGATTGCGATTCCACTAGCTATTATTGTTACAAAACATAAGCGTTTAGCAGAAGTTCTATTACAAATTTCAGGGATTTTCCAAACAATTCCATCATTAGCATTACTTGGTTTACTGATTCCATTAATAGGAATTGGAACGGCACCTGCTATTATTGCGTTGGTTATTTATGCTATTTTCCCAATTTTACAAAATACCTACACAGGTTTAACAGAAATCGATTCTTCACTTGAAGAAGCAGCTGAGGCATTTGGGATGTCTAAATGGACAAAATTAGTGAAGTTTGAAATTCCGTTGGCGATGCCATTCATCATTTCAGGTATCCGTACAGCGACTGTATTAATCATTGGTACGGCTACATTAGCGGCCTTGATCGGTGCGGGTGGATTAGGTTCATTTATCTTACTAGGTATTGATCGTAACAATATCCCTCTTATTTTAATAGGTGCCATTTCTGCAGCCGTTTTAGCAGTGGTATTCAACTATTTTATTCACTTGCTAGAAAAAGCAAGTATCAAAAAAATCTTTATCGCATTTAGTGTGTTAATCCTTGTTGTGGCTGGTACATTTGTATACACACATGCCGATAGCAAAGAAAAACAAATCACGATTGCAGGTAAATTAGGTGCAGAACCTGATATTATCATCAATATGTACAAAGAATTGATTGAAGAAAATAGTGATATTAATGTTCAATTAAAACCGAATTTTGGTAAAACAAGTTTCTTATTTAATGCATTAAAAAGTGGCGATGTGGATGTCTATCCTGAATTTTCAGGTACGGTATTAGAAACGTTTGTAAAAAATAATACCAATACATCGAATGATAAAAAAGAAGTGTTTGAAAAGGCTAAAGCAGCCTTGAAGAAAGAGCATAATATGGCTTTCTTAGAACCAATGGAATTCCAAAATACATATGCAGTTGCCGTCAAACGTCAATTTGCTAAAGATAATAATCTTAAAAACATTTCTGATTTACGTGCCATTCAGTCACAATTAAAAGGTGGTTTTACGCTTGAGTTTATCGATCGTAAAGATGGTTATAAAGGATTGGAAAGTAAATACGGTTTGAAATTTGATGTGAAGTCATTGGAACCCGCTTTGCGTTACCAAGCAATCAACAATGGTGATGTTAATGTGGTAGATGCGTATTCAACTGATAGTGAATTAGCGCAGTATGACTTGGTGATTTTAAAAGATGATAAAAAATTATTCCCACCATATCAAGGGGCACCATTAATGACAGAAGAAACGCTGGAAAAATACCCTGAATTAGAAGGTATTTTAAATAAATTAGCGGGTAAAATTTCTGAAGAAGATATGAGTAAAATGAATTATGAAGTTAATGTTAAAAACAAGTCTGCAGCTGATGTGGCGCATGACTATTTACAAAAACACGGCATTAAATAAACACCTCATAGATGGCAATAAAGCGACCCCTAGAAGTTAGACTAAAACCTAACTTTTGGAGGTCGCTTTTTTTATGATATAAGATAGAGTTAACCTTAAAAGGTTCTCTCATTTATGTAGGATAACGTGTTATTCTTCGGTATGACTTTAAATCAAAGCTAACAATGTATCGATATTCTCTTCGGTTGTTGCCCAAGATGTTGCAAAGCGCACAACTTGATGGTTATCATCGACTTTTTCCCAACAAGCAAATTTTACTTTCGTTTGTAATTCAGCAATTTTTTCATTACTGAGGACGAAAAATTGTTGATTTGTTGGTGAGTCTAAATAAAGTTGGTAACCTTTTTCGATAAAACCAGTTTTTAATTTCAAGGCCATGTTCACGGCATGCTCACTAATAGTGAAGTAAAGGTTGTCTGTAAATAATTCTAAGAATTGAATACCGACCAAGCGTCCTTTAGCTAATAACGCCCCGTGTTGCTTAATTAAATTAGTAAAGTGTTTCGGTTCATTATTTTTAGTAAAGACGACAGCTTCACCACAAAGTGCACCGATTTTTGTACCACCGATATAAAAAACGTCAGATAGTTTTGCGATATCAGCAATTGTGACATCTGCAGCTTTACTAGCTAGTCCATATCCTAAACGCGCACCGTCAATAAAGAGCGGAATATCGTATTTTTTACAAACATGAGAAAGACTTTCAAGTTCTTCATGACTATAGAGCGTCCCGTATTCGGTTGGATAAGAAATATAAACCATTCCTGGAAATACCATGTGTTGGTGATTGGCATCGGCATAAAACGTGCTGATGTAGTTATCGACGTCCGTTGCGTTTATTTTGCCATCGACAGAAGGTAATTCTAACACTTTATGACCGCTAAATTCAATAGCGCCAGCTTCGTGAGTACTGATGTGGCCTGTATCAGCTGCGAGAACGCCTTCATATTGGTGCAGAACTGAGTTGATGACTACTTGGTTGGTTTGTGTCCCACCCACCAAAAAGCGAATTGATGCATCCGGGTTTTGAATAGCTGCTTTGATTTTCTCTTTGGCTTGCTGAGAAAAACTATCAGTTCCATAGCCTGAATCTTGAATCATATTTGTTTCGATTAATCGTGTTAATACTTTTTCGTGAGCGCCTTCTAAGTAATCATTTTCAAATGAAATCATTTAATCTTCCTCCAAGTTATCAGGTACAATAGGACCTAAAATGTTTTTGATTGTTGCCATTGCGGTTGTTAATTTTTTCAAATCAGTTTCATCTAGCGACGCTAATAACGTTGCTATTTGTTCGTCTGATTTTTTTTCAATGAAATCATTTAAATGTGTGCCATCTTTAGTAAGGTATAAATTAAAGCTACGGCTGTCATGTTGATTTTTTTGTTTGATGATGTAACCGTCTTTTTCTAACTTACTCACAATACGGCTGAGGTAACTCTTTTTGATATTAAGCGTCTTTATCAGCGTGTTCGCAGTAATTCCGTCATGTCGACCTATTGTTCCTAATATTCTCAGGTCAATCATTGAGTAAGGTAAACCAAATGTCTGCTGATCAAACACACCTAAAATACTCGTGTAATAGCGATTGAACATTCTAATTTCATTGATAGTCACAAAGGGTACCTACCTTTCCTGAAACAGTTTACAAATTCAACTAATTTAAGCATAGTTTTTTTAGTTTACTTTGTCAACTTTTTTATCGCTTTATTTTATATGAATTTTGTCGTTAAACGACCAATATTTGTATGTTTTACAACTATTCAGTAGATAACTCACTTCAACTGATGTATTGTGATTGGGTTAGTAAGGACACAAAATAGTCAAATACCACTGTTTTCTGTTTTAATTTAGTCTTTTTAAGACGGTGCTTTTAGTTTATTACTGTATAATTTTAGTAAGATAGTGGAGGTGAGGCAACATGCAACGAATCGTAAGTATAGCGTTAAGTGTGCTTAGCGTTTTGTTAGTGGGTGCAAGTGCATGTATGACATACATAGCAGGCTATTATTTGGATGAATACGAAACATATGCGCAACCGTTAAAGTTTAGCATTTTCTTTTTTTTAGCAGAATTTGTGTTGATTATTATAAATGTTGTATTGTTGGCTTTATTGTTAGGGGATTTTTCGAAAAGAAAACGCTTATTAGTGGTTAGCCAAACTATTTTAGTGACACTGATACTCTGTTTAACAGTGATATTATACAGTGATTTTGATAAAACAAGGGATAAAATCCAAGAGAATAACGGTGATGTTAATTTGTTTTTGAGTCAGTATAGTGGGCTTTAATTGGAGGATGTGTCTTTTAATCAATGCTATTTTTATATAATAACTAACGATCTATTAAAGGCTTTTTTTGGAGGGATTGGTTAATGTAAGTACATCATTACCAACAGCTGATAATAAACAGTGATTAGAAATAATAATTTTTAGTGCTTAAATTCAGGTCATAAATCTTTTGCAATGTTTGTAACAAGTAGGGTGTTTATCATATCGCGCTTAGATAGAACCGTTATAAAGACGTTAGCTAGAATAAAATAGTGAATGACACACCATCTAATCCGCTCGAATTTTTAGATGGTTTTTTTTGCTGTTTTTTTAGAGTAGCACGAGCGCTGTAAATTGAATGACAATCGCTAAAAACTTCAGGCGTACTTTTCCGAAATGGTTGCCAACAGGACATCATAAGTATCACCTCTTTCTTAATAAGAAGTTGAAATACTAACTTCAAACGTTTCTCCATCTAGGTTCAATAGACATCGAAGGGAGCACATAGTCAAAATTAAACTGTGGGAGACGTAAATGAAACGCGACGATACAAAATAGACAGCTACCCAAAGATAGCTGCCTACATGAACCGTCATTTTATTAGATTTTTTTAGACAATCGGAGATAATCCGATGGCTGATTGAATGGCAAGTGAGCCACCTCATTTCTTTGATTTACCACTTTAGTATACATGAGAACGATAAAAAACGTTATTTTTCTGTATTTGATAGGGAAATCATTTTGATATTTCACATAAAGCGGTATACT
>NZ_JAFYUW010000139.1:0-5491 GCF_017549435.1 Brochothrix sp. | reverse complement strand
TCCCGTGCCACAGTTGATTGAAACACCAGTAGAACCTGATCCAAGTACAGAGGAACCGAGTTCAAGTGCAGAACCAGGCACAGATGATTCAGATAGCAGTGATTCAAATAGCAGTGATTCAAATGTGAGTTCAGAAGACTCAAGCACAACAACGTCTATTTCAGATGGTTCAGACGAAAATACTGAAGAAACAATATCCGATTCAGAAGGTTCAAGTAATGTAGAAAAAAACACTACTGATTCAAGTGAAGCGGGTATCATCGGGGATACAGATTCAAGTACAACAGCACCGTCAAAAGAAGCTGAGGAAGAGGCTGTCCAAAATACAAGTAATAATGCTAATTCAGATAACGCCAAAAGCTTACCAAGCACAGGTGAGGCAAATGATTACATGTTTTTAAGTGTATTACTAGGCGCGAGTATGTTATTAGTGGGTGTATTTTTCTTAGCAAAAAACAAACGCAAACAGAACAATTAAATAATCAGAAAAACGGTGCTTCAAATAGAATAGTCAGCTATTTTATTTGAGGCACTTCCCTTATGAGAGAGGAGTTTTCAGGTGGGAACAGTATTAAATTCGGTTCATCCGTTTACAAGCTTTTTTTATTTTGTTGGTGTGATTATTTTGAGTATGATGTTCTTACACCCTGTCTTTTTAGTTATAGAGTTACTCTTGTTAGTACTGTATAATTTGGTTCAAAAAAATGGTGCTAAACTGAAACAAACAATGAAAGGCTCATGGTTTTTGATTCTAGCAATTATTATTATTAATCCATTACTCAATCATCGTGGCAGTCATTTTTTATTCTATATCGGTAACAATCCGATTACATTAGAAGCAGTTGTCTATGGTATTATCATGGCACTCTCTTTTAGTTGTTTGCTTATTACTTTTATTTCATATAACAGCGTGATTACAAGTCATAAATTTTTATACTTATTTTCCAGAATATCACCCCAGCTAGCATTGTTAACAATGATTACAATGCGCTTTGTCCCTCTTTTTATTCGTCGGTTAACGACAATAAGTGCTATTCAGAAAACACGTGGCATTCAAATGACGAGCGGAAAAATAAAAAAACGTGCCCATAGTGGTATGCGTTTAGTACAAATTTTGCTGGTGTGTTCATTAGAAGAAGCTTTGCAAACAGCTGATTCGATGGAAGCACGTGGTTATGGCGTAAAAAAACGAACAACCTATTTAAGTTATCAATTAGAACGGCGTGATATCATCAGCTTAATTGGTGGTCTCTTAATATTACTTATTTGTATTTATAGCAAACTACAGGGATTCGGTAATTTACAAATTTATCCTGAATTGGGGAGAATGGGTTTAGATCTGATTCAAAACCAAATAGTACTGATATTAACCGTGTTATTTGTAGGTTACCCACTTATTTTGGAAGGACGTGAATTATTATGGTGGTCTTGGCAGAAATAAAAAATTTAAACTTTAAATACCCTGAAGAACAAGAAACTGCGTTACTTTCAAGTTCATTGATCATTGAAGAAGGCGATTTTCTTGTTTTAGCGGGCTCATCAGGTAGTGGTAAAACAACGCTATTACGACATTTGAAAAAAGAATTATGGCCGATTGGTGAGCGAACAGGTGAGATTCTTTATCAGGGTGAGCGTTACCAAGATTTAACAGAAGTGCAATCAGCAACAGAAATTGGAATGGTCTTTCAAAACCCAGAAAACCAAATTGTAATGGATAATGTGATGGGTGAGTTAGCTTTTTCACTTGAAAACATTGGATGCCCTCCTAAAATTATTGAAAAACGAATTGCAGAGCTTATTAGTTTTTTAGGTTTTCAAAATATACTTGAACAATCGATTCATACATTATCAGGTGGACAAAAACAGTTGGTAAATTTAGCCTCTGTTTTGATTTTACAACCCAAATTATTAGTTTTGGATGAACCAACTGCTCAACTTGATCCGATTGCGACACGTGATTTTTTAGGGTTATTGAAAAGGATTCATGAAGAATTAGGCATCACGATTGTTATGAGTGAACATCGCTTGGATGAAGTCATTCCGATGGCAACACGATTAGTGATGATGGAGGATGGCAAGATTATAGAAAATAATCGTCCAGAGACTGTCGTAGGGAATCTCTGGCAAGAGCGGGGAAATGCCTTGTTTATTCCACAAGTTCCGCGTTTGTTTTTAGAAATGGGTTCATCGGTTTTGCCATTTTCAGTGTTAGAGGGGCAACGTAACTTGCCTCGTTTACAAGAGAACGTAACAGTAGCCAAAAAGGCGGATAATGCGCCTGAGAGAGAACCTATATTAAAAGCAAAATCAATTGCTTTTCAATACGAAAAAAATGGTCGTTTTATTTTGAGAGATCTTAATTTCAGTATCGCTAAGGGAGAATGGGTCGGGATAGTTGGTAAAAATGGTACCGGAAAATCGACTTTTTTAATGGTATTAGCAGGGTTGTTAAATGCGCGAAGAGGTAAGGTAACATTTGCAGGGCGAACACTTAATAAAATCGATTTACAAGAACGATACGAGCGTATTGGCTATGTTTCGCAAAATCCTGCGTATCATTTTGCTTATGATACGGTGTTTGATGAATTTTATCAGCGTGCTATTCAAATAAAGCTTCCACAACCTGAAGAAGCGGTTCAGACAATGTTGCAAGAATTGCAAATAACCCATGTTTCTAAGAGAAATCCGCTTGATTGTAGTGGTGGTGAACAACAGCTGGTTTCATTAGGTTTGGTGTTATTATCAAAACCTGAAATTTTGTTATTAGATGAGCCTACGAAAGGCTTAGATCCTGTTCGAAAACATCATTTAGGAGAGCTTTTAAAGTCTCTGCAAGCCAAAGGAACAACACTTGTAATGGCAACTCACGATATGGAATTTGCTGCAGCATATGGAACAAGGGCAGCGTTACTATTTGACGGTAAAATTTTATCGGAGGCTTCTGTAGCAGATTTTTTCAGCGATAATTTCTTCTATACGACCTCTATTAATCGCTTGGTTCGTAAATACTTACCACAGGCTTTAACATGGGAGGATGTTATACCACATGTCGAAAACTCAAAAGAATTTAATTAAGTTAATCCTTTTTTTGATTTTTATGTTAGTACTATCAGTTGCTATAACCGATAAGTATTATTTATTAATCAGTCTTTTATTTTTGGTTGCAACAATGGTACCGTTATACCGTCGTTTTGAGAACAAAAAAATTCAATCACGTGAAATTGTTTTTATTGCTGTACTTGCAGCTATTGCTGCGACCAGCCGTGTACCATTTGCTATGATTCCGAGTGTTCAACCGACGACTTTTGTGATTATTGTATCTGCCATGGTATTAGGGAGTGAAAGTGGCTTTGTCATTGGTGCGACATCGGCGCTAGTATCTAACATGTTTTTAGGTCAAGGTCCCTGGACACCGTGGCAAATGTTTTGTTGGGGCATGATTGGATTCACAGCAGGACTTTTGAAAGATTCCCCAATCTTGAAAGAGATGTGGAGTCGTTTAGTATTTGGCTTTGTATGCGGCTTTCTTTTTGGATGGATTATGAATTTATGGTATGTTGTGGCATATATCAAACCGTTAAGTTGGATTGCATTTGTGCAGGCATATGCTGCTAGTTTTTATTTTGACTTAGCTCATGCACTTTCAAATGTATTTTTCTTACTACTGTTCAGTGCATCGTGGTTGAAGATTATTCGACGATTTCAAAAAAAATATGGTCTAGTCGATTTAAGTAAAGAACAACTTTAATTGCATAGTTAGCTAAACTGTCAAATTTAGAAGGTAGACAAAAAACAACTTATGTTACAATGAATAGGTAAGAAGAACACGATTATAGTATTTTAGAATAATGGAAGTTTGGTGAAAATCCAACACGGTCCCGCCACTGTAATAAGCAAAGAGTGCTTTAAGTCAGGTCTTTTATCTAAATTAAACTGGTACTGTTGTTTCGAGGCAAAAACAATAGTCGCTTATTCCAGTAGACATGTGTCTCTGGTTTTTTTTATTGCACAATGATGTGCAGTTACAAGCTGTTTAATTATTTCTGTTAGAAACCACAGAGGCAGTAAAGAGAGTAATAAATTTTATAATTCACTACAATGTATTTAAAAACTGAATAGTATCTTACAAGGATGTAGGATAATCTAATATAGCAAAGAAGCTCTAGAAAGATGTGCAGAAAACTGCCTTTTTTCTAAAGCTTCTTTTTATTTTTTTGAAAATAGTAGCGTAAGAGTAAGGGAAGGAATGATTCGAAAATGGAGAAAATAACGTTTAAAAGTGATTTGTTTATTGGAGAAAATGCACTTGATCGTTTGTGCGAGTTTAAAAACGAAAAAATATTCATTATAGCCGATCGTTTTATTACTAACCTTGGCATCATTGAAGCCATCACCACACGCATCACTGAACACAACACATTTTTTGTTTTCAATGACATCAGTCCAAAACCACAGATCGAACATATCATCGCTAGCATTGCGGCATTAAATGAATTTGATGGTACGATGCTGCTAGCTATAGGTAGCTGTGCTGCGATAGATACAGCTAAAGGTGTTAAGTTTTTTGGACAAAAATGTGGCACTCTTAAAGCAATGCCATTTGTTGTGATTCCAACTGCTGACGGTAATACCTCAGAAGCGGCATCTCTTTCAGTTGTTGAAAAACAAACAGAAACACTAAAATATCCCGTTGTCACCGATGCGATTTTACCAGATGAAACAATACTGGATACGGCATTGATTCAAATGATTTTTCCGAAAGTAGAAACAGAACAATGGAATGTCCCCCATCAAATAACTGCTTATTCAGCAAAAAATGGAAATCAATACAGCAAAGCCTTTGGTTGAAAATAATAAAGGATATAAAAAAACTAACGAATTCAATAGCTAGATTCGTTAGTTTTTTGTGTGGTTAAGAGGTAGGATTTTTCCTATATTCCTTCGGCGTCATCTCAAATTCTTTTTTGAATGTTTTTGAAAAATAACTCATTTGAGTGAACCCTAAACTTTGAGCAATATGGCTGATTGTTAAATCAGAGTTACGCAATAATTCTGAGGCATGAATCATTTTTTGGTGATTCACGTAAGCAATAAAAGTAATTCCTACCTCAGATTTAAAAAGTTTACTAAAATAATAGGGGCTTAAAAATACTTTATTAGCTGTTTCTTCCAAAGTAATTGTACGGTGGAGATGAAGTTTAATATAACGTTTAGCGATTTTTATTTCTTTTTTTTGTTCTAGAAAGGATGTTTTTTCTATCGGGATTGTTCCCTTAGGAGGCACTATCATTCTATGGATTTGAATCCAGAATTATTTTTACTTCTATTTATGGCACCATTATTATTTAATGATGGTGCGAATGTTGATAAAAAAGCATTATGGAGACAACGAAAATCAATTATTTCTTTATCGTTAGGCTTGGTATTTCTAACTGTGGGAGTGCTAGGGATGTTTATTCATTATCTGTTACCAACAATTCCTTATGCTGCT
>NZ_JAFYUW010000138.1:0-6399 GCF_017549435.1 Brochothrix sp. | reverse complement strand
CCCACACTGTTAATGGGTGTTTTAACCGACATTAATAGTTACATCATTATTTGCGGTGTTATTTGCAGTGTATTTGATATTATTTATATCATTTTCTTAGTTAAAATGAAACGTTTGGAAAAGAATAGCAAAGGGGTGTCTATATAATGAAAAATATCTGCATTGTTTTTGATCACCCCTACACAGTTGATGCGTGTCATAATGAACCACATAACCGAAGTTTTTCAGCAGCGTTAGTAACAGAGGCACAAAAATCATATGAAAAAGCAGGCGTGACAGTTGATGTGATTGATCTGCATAAGGATGGGTTTGATCCTGTCATGCACAAAGAAGACTTGATCGCTTGGCGTAAAAAAAGGTGATAGATTCTCTTGTGGCAGACTACCAAGAACGATTGTTGAAGGCTGACGAAATCGTGTTTATATTTCCGATTTGGTGGGAAGCGATGCCTGCTATGACAAAAGGCTTTTTTGATAAAGTAATCGCTAAAGGAATTATTTATGATGAACCACAGCAGGGGAAAATATTTGTGAATAAGTTGGTTAATTTGAAAAAGGTAAAGTTAGTCACAGTAATGGCAACACCACATTTACTGTATCGATGGGTATTTGGTAACCCTGTGACTAAAATTGTTTTTCGAGGTACATTTAGAAAAATGGGTTTTCATAAAGTTAAGTGGCTTAACTATGCGAATATGACAAAGTTAAGTAATGAGGAGAGAACAAAAAAACTACGTATTTTTGGCAATAAAATCATCAAGTAACTATCATATCTTTTGCTGAAAAAAGATAATAATGTATAATTAATAACGAAGGTGAGGTGAATAATCAATGAAGAAGCGTGTTTTAAAATCATTAGCAAAAGGAGTTGGTTATTCAACAGCTGTTTTCTTCTAAAATTGTCTGACTTAGGGTGAACTTTAATTTTCAGAGCGATCTCTAATATAACTACCCGACGTTAGACAATAATGAATGAGAAGAGGAAAAAGTTATGAATAACATTATTAGAAAAAACCCAGCAACTATGCCAGCACCCGTAGGGGAATATAGTCACGTCACAATTATTCCTAAAAATAGCACACTGTATACTTTTTCAGGTCAAATAGGCGTGGATCATGAAGGTAATATTCCTGAACGTCATACACAACAAGTTGTAAACACCTTTAAGAATATTGAGAGAGCTTTAAAATCTGAGCATTTAACGGCTGAAAACATCATTAAAGTGAATGTTTGGTCAGTTGATGCCATCAATTGGAATCATTTTTATGAGGTTTGGTCAAATTTTTTTGATGTTAACCCTTCGATGACAATTGCTTATATAACAGCTTTAGGGCTGCCTGAAATTAAAATAGAAATCGAAATTTTAGCTGCAGCTCCTGAATAAAGATACGTTTTTCACAAAATAAGATGAGCTAATAAATCATAAAAAACCACAACATCTCAAAGAGAGTTGTGGTTTTTTTGTATCTCAATATAAAATGATAGCGCCAACAAGATTGTTTTAACACTGTTTAAAGAATGTACAAAAGTATATTTTTATTAGACTTTTAGCAGGTCAATACGTTATTTGAGATAGGAATAGGGGTAAGATGATAAAGGTGTACTTAAAGTAATGTATTGATACATATATATTAATACACATAAGATGATAGGGGATGTGATGTGTTGATAAAATTAAGCAGGATTATATTAGCGTTAATGCTCATTTTTCATGTGACATTAATACCTAATATTGCCCATGCGAATACGCCAGGATTTACAGGCAGTGCAACCTATACGCCTGATCCAACGGCAAATGATGTTTGGTCAGGTGGTAAACTTTCGTTGAAAAATGAATTCAAAGTGAAGAAGGTAGATATTCAGGATGGTGAACTTCTAAACAAAGTCACGAAATTTAAAATCGTTTGGAAATTGCCACCAAACTTAACACAAGCAGATATTGCGACGGCACTAAGTGAAGATTCGTATGTGCTAGTCGGCACACAGAAAGGAATGCTAAAACCAGAAAATTTCACCACAACCGCCGCTGGTGATCTAGAGTATGTGCTTTCAGATAAGACGTTTAATTTACTAGCGCTGATTGCTTGGTTACTGACCTTATTATTAAATCCTGATGTTACCATTCAAACAAATATTGAGCTAGATGTTGCTAAATTACCCGGTAGTGTCAATGATTATAGTCCTAACAAGGTATTAACTAAAGGCAAGTTACCACCGCGTGATACTAAAACGATGGCTTTCACGACTGAGTTTATCAATGTTAAAGATGTATCTAAAGGTGATTTTACAAGTAATCTTGCAACTTGGAATACGTATCTTTCTCCATGGAACCAAGTCGTTGCAGATAGTACATTGAATGGAAAAAATGATATCACCCCGCTTGAAGTCAATGGGATTAGTCGTGTTTTACAAGGAACCAACTATAAGACACGAAATGTCCAACTGCCGATTAAGCAAAATATTGACATATCGACTTATCAACGAACGGTTAACTTGTTTTCGAAAACTGCAATTTTAGGAACTAATAATGGGCTGGTTCAAAATAGGGCACCGGTTGTCGAAGATAAAATTACCGAGTTAGCAAATGGGAAAAAACAACTTATCAGGCAATCAACTTATAATCTATTTGGTACAGATGGCACAGGAACAACTTTAAGTCCGGTACCGTTAGTATTTAAGCAAGAAACATTGCTAGATTTTAAATTAGCAGATACACAACTGAAAATTCCTGCGGGTAAAGAAACAAAATTGAAGGGCTTGTTGGAATCAGAAGGCACTGACAATAAATTTTATTATAAAATCAATGGTGGTGCAGCAAAAGATTTAACTGCTATTAAATTAGATGGACAAAATTATGAATTTACTCTACCTGGATTTAGTGCGGGGACATATACCGTAGTAATTGGTGTTTCAAATGAGTATAAATTGGGAAAAGAAGTAGGTATGAATGTTATTGCTCAGCAAGAAGAGCTTAAAATTAGTTCCATCACAGATACGTTAGATTTTGGTACGCATGAGATTCCTAAACCAGGAGATATCTTTTATAGTGAAACGCCCTTTTTAGTCAAAGTATTAGATACACAATTGACTTTAAACAAATGGAAGGTTGCTTTGGCTTTAGAAAGTGCCTTTCAAACGGTGGATGGTTCATACTTACCAGCAGATGTTTTTTTAGCGAAAAATGGTCAAAAACAACAACTTACAAATAGTTTGATAGATGTGTATGAGAATACACAAGTGAACAATAAAGTGGTAGATACAATTGCATTTAAAGAACATGAGGGGATTCATATACAAATGAAATCTTCTAATGTACTATTAAATAGAGAGTATAAGGGAACTCTCAAAGTGGTATTGAAAAAAGGGCCCTAAAAAACAAGGGAAAGAAGGAATTGAATATGAAAAAGATTGAAGTGTTGGGGATTACATTAGTGTCTGTAGCTTTATTGGGAGGAGCTGGGACAACAGTATTAGCAGCAGAAGGGGATACTGGTGCTACAACAAAAGGAACAATTATTTTTAAAGCAAATGATAGGGTAACACCGCCAGTTGTTGTACCGGTGACACCTACGGATCCAACAGATCCAAATAAAGAAGGTGATAAACCAACTGGAAATACTGAACCGCTAAGAATTGATTTAGCACCTAATTTCCATTTTGGCGAATTCACAGTGGGAACAGGTGTACATACTGCTTCTAACACTCGATTAAATAGTAATTTACAAGTAACAGATGGACGTGGAACTTTAGCTGGTTGGACCGTATCTGTTTCAAAAACAGCATTTACAAATAGTGGACATACTTTACCAGCAACATTCACCTTAACTTCAGCAGAAGTTAAAAATGGTACAAATGTAACTGCCGCATTAGCAGGTGATATTAAAACAGCAGTCACTGTTGATACTGCTAGCCAACCAGTATTCGCTGCAAATGCAGATGAAGGTGGCGGAACTTACTTTAAAAACTTTGATGGTAATAAAGCAACATTAACATTTAATACTGATACTGCTAAGGTAGGAGAATATCAATCAACATTAACTTGGACACTAACTTCAGCAACAGTTGAAGGAGCTCGATAAGTTTTGTTTTTTAAAAATAAATGGTTCTACTTTACTGTGATTTCTCTTAGCTTATTAACGATACCTCTTACTGTAAGTGCAACTTCTCAAGAAAATTTGTCTTATGAAGTAAAACCTTTGTTTGATGACAAACAGCAGGCTGAAGGATTGGATTATTTTTATTTTGAAGTGAAACCTTCTGAAAAGAAAACAGTAGCATTTGAAATTATTAACCATTCAAATGTAAAAAAACACTATAAAATACAGTTGAATCGTGCAGTGACAAATAAAAATGGTTTTATCGATTATAGTTTATCAAATGCACAAGATAGTGAAACGATGACAGCTGATTTTAATCAACTTGTTTCTTTTAGAGAGAAGAGTATTGAAGTCGCTGGAAATGACAAGGTGAAAGTGACAGCCGAAATTACAATTCCTGCGACAAAATTCAAAGGCATTGTTTTGGGTGGTGTTTATATCACTGAAGTTCCTGTGGAGGCAAAAGAAAATAAAGAATCGCATTCATCGGGACTCAAGTTTGATCAGCAATTAGCTTATGCAATTGCAGTTATGCTTCAAGAAGAAATTCCTTATAAAGAAGGTAAAGAAATAGTCTTGCATGAGCTCAAAGCTAAATCTGAGGCAGGTCAATCACAATTGAAACTAATGACAGAAAATTCAAAACCAAATGTTTTGAAGGATGTATCAGTAGTGGTTGATATTTATAAGGACGATCAAAAAAATATATACAAAACATTAAAAAAAGAAAAAATGTCATTTGCACCAAACAGTCGGTTTGAATTAGATATTCCTTGGGAGCAAAGTGAAATGGCTCAAGGTAATTATAAAACCGTCACAACGATTGCTTCAGAAAAAGATAAATGGGTTTTTAAAAATAGCTTCTCAATTTCGCCAGAAGAAGTGAAAAAAGCAGCGGAATCTGATCCATTTATCGAAAAACAAGACAACACGTTACGTAACATCTTAATTGGTGTCGGAGCGCTCTTACTGATACTCATCACTATTATTTTGTTAAAAAAACGTAAATAAATTAGCAGTCACTAAAAAACTCACAACCCTTTAAAGGTGTGAGTTTTTTTGACGTATAGGAGGGTTATCCTATTTTTGTGGCTGTCAATATAAAGAGTGAAGCATCCTTATTCATAAACATGTTTTTGCCATGGTAAAAGGTTTCTCTGTTGATATTCTCGAACCCACTTTTATGAAGTGTTTGAGTGAGCTTATCCTCCTTAAATCCGTTGTGTACTTTATCAGAAATAACCTGTTCATTATAGTCAAAATCCACAATTATTAGTTGACCCTTAGGAGGTAATGTCTCAGATAAATTATTTAACAGAAGAGTAATCTCTTTTACATGAAGAAGAACTTGCACCATAAAGATAGTATTTGCTTCAAGTTTAACTGTTTGTATAGATTGATTTTCAGCATCTAAACATACTGTTTTTGCATTTAAGTGAGAACTTTCCTCCAATTTTTTTTTGACGATATTAATCATATTTTGTGAGGCATCAGCAAATATCACTGTATTAAAAGCATCTAATAGATTCATACCGACAAGCCCGGTACCGCAGCCATAATCTATGGCTGTCTGTGCACTACTTTGCGGACTAAGTTTTTTAAGTATTGAATTGGCTGTTATTTTCGCTATTTTTTCTCTGTCAGGAGTATCATAATTATTTGCAATTCTTTCAAAAACATCAATATTACCCACGATTTCACCTCATTAGTTTATATATAGATTAGTTATAAATTTTATGCTACAGCATAAAAATGGGACTGTCTAATAGTAAGCTTTGAGGATTTTTCTTATTTTTCAGAAAAAAGCTATTTTCTTCTATTATAATTTCATTTTTTATTTTAAAAGAACAAAACATGACATTGGATATTGAAAAATACGACTGATGTCGTATAGTATTACGGTTAGATGCGTGCTATAGTAAGAAATAATAATAAAAAAAGAAAGAAGGCAGACTTATTTAATGGAAATTTTTGAACTGATATTATTAATGTTGAGTGCAGTGTTTATATCAAATGTAATTAGCCGCTTTATTCCGAGTATTGCAGTGCCACTCATACAAGTAGCCCTAGGGATAATTTTAGCCATTCCATTAGGGGATCATTCTATGGATTTGAATCCAGAATTATTTTTACTTCTATTTATGGCACCATTATTATTTAACGATGGTGCGAATGTTGATAAAAAAGCATTATGGAGACAACGAAAATCAATTATTTCTTTATCGTTAGGCTTGGTATTTCTAACTGTGGGAGTGCTAGGGATGTTTATTCATTATCTGTTACCAACAATTCCTTATGCTGCT
>NZ_JAFYUW010000137.1:0-4616 GCF_017549435.1 Brochothrix sp. | reverse complement strand
TTTTTCCAATTTATTCGGAGCTGATCGTTTGGTTTTGCTTTTATTCAGTGATTTTAATTGTTTTGATTTTGATGTCTTTTTCTGGTTTATCATTGGCGCCGACTTCAGTTTCAGCAATTTTATCAACGATGTCTAAACCTTCGATTGTTTGTCCAAATACTGTGTAAGAGCCATCAAGAGAGGGTACGCCTTTTAATTTTTCATACGCTTCTTTAACGCTGTCAGTGTATTGAATTGAATCGTTTTTAATTTCAGCGGCTGTTAAAAATTTATTTTGTACGATGTAGAATTGGCTGCCGTTTGTATCTGGGCCAGCATTTGCCATTGCAAGTGCACCACGGAAATGATACAGGTTGTTTGAAATTTCATTTTTGAAAGGTTTTTTCCAGATGCTTTCGCCGCCTGTACCGTCACCTTTAGGATCTCCTGATTGAATCATGAAATTATCGATTACACGATGGAATAACAAGCCATCATAATAACCGTCTTTTGCATGAGTGACGAAGTTTTCAACTGCTTTAGGTGCTTCTTTTGGGAAAAGTTTAATTTTCACAGTACCTTCAGTTGTTTCGATAGTTGCGACAGGTTGGCCTTTTTCAACTTTATCATCTAATTGTACCAATTTTGGTTCAGTTTTTTTCTCTGTTTTTGTTTCGTTATTGCTGTTTTCTTTTTTTGATGTGTCATCTTTAGCACTTGATGAACAGGCGGCTAGCGTAAACATGGCTATCGCAAGTGTAAGTAATAATGCAATTTTTTTCATTTGTAATTCCTCCTTAGGTCAACACTACGATTTTAGCATAATTTAAGGCCATATATAAAGCTAAATCCTTTCTATTTTTTACTATGTCAGGGAATTAGATGAAAGGCTGCGCGGTTCTATCATATTTAAGGGGAATTTGATATAATCATAAGGAGTTAATTATAGAGGAGAGTGACTATGCGTATATTATTTATTGGTGATGTGGTAGGTTCATTAGGACGCGAGATGATTACTACATATTTACCGTTATTGAAACAAAAACATCAACCTAACGTGACAATTATTAATGGTGAGAATGCTGCCAGCGGGCGTGGGATTACAGAGAAAATTTATAAAAAATTCATGACTGATGGCGCACAAATGATTACGATGGGAAACCATACGTGGGATAATCGTGACATTTTTGAATTTATTGATGATGCTAAATGCTTGATTCGTCCGGCTAATTTCCCGGAAGGAACACCTGGTAAAGGTTTAGCTTATGTTCGTTATAACAATGTTGAAGTGGCGGTTATCAATCTACAAGGACGTACTTTCTTAGCAGATTTGGATGACCCCTTCCGTAAAGCGGATGAGTTAATTGCTGAAGCGCGTGAACGTACAGATATGATTTTTGTTGATTTCCATGCTGAAACAACAAGTGAAAAAGAAGCGATGGGCTTTTACCTGGATGGGCGTGTTTCTGCCATTGTAGGTACACATACTCATGTTCAAACAGCAGATGAACGTATTTTACCAAGAGGAACTGCGTACATTACAGACGTTGGGATGACAGGCCCTTATGATGCGTGTCTCGGTATGAATAAAGAGGCAGTCATTAGTCGCTTTTTAACACAAATGCCTACACGTTTTGAAGTGCCAAAAGAAGGGCGTACAACGCTAAGCGGCACATTAGTAGATATTGATCCTAAAACAGGCTTGGCTAAACGTATCGAACGGATTGTAATTAATGAGGATCACCCGTTCCGACCAGAATAGGAGGAATAACATGTATTCTGAAGATGATATTATCAAAAAAACAGCGGAGTTAACAGCTGCAATCCAAAAAACTGAAGAAGTGGCATTTTATCGAGAAGTTGAAAAACAAATTGCGCAAAATCAAAAAATTTCTCAACGTGTGGATCAAATCAAAGCGCTTCAAAAAGAAGTTGTTAATCTTGAACATTATCAAAAGGTGAATGCCGCTAAAGAGATCAATGACCAAATAGATACATTACAAGCATCAATTAATGAATTGCCAATTGTACAACAGTTCCGTCATTCACAAATGGATGTCAACGAGTTGCTCCAATTAATGATGCGTAATATGTCAATCAGTGTGAATGAAGAAATGGAAAAGTCTACTACTAAAGAATAGAAGGAGTCGACATAGATGGCTTATACCCCAATGATTCAGCAATATCTTGCAATTAAAGAACAGCATCAAGACGCCTTTCTTTTTTTCCGACTAGGTGATTTTTATGAAATGTTCTTTGAAGATGCACTTAAAGCATCACAATTATTAGAAATTACGCTCACTGCACGTGATGGTGGAGACCAAGGTAAAATACCGATGTGCGGTGTTCCTTATCATGCTGTACAAGGTTATATCGATCGTTTAGTAGGCAAAGGGCATAAAATTGCAATTTGTGAACAGGTAGAAGATGCAAAACTCGCTAAAGGAATGGTTAAACGCGAAGTTGTACAAGTTATTTCACAAGGAACATTAATGGAACGTGGCGGCTTGAATGAGAAAGAAAACAACTATTTAGCAGCTGTCGTTGAACATGCATCGCAACAATATGGTTTAGCTTACTGTGATTTATCAACAGGAGAAATGGCCATGACATACTTTGCAGCGGATTCGCAAAAATTAATTGATGAATTAAGTACAATTAATGCAAAAGAAGTAATTATGGCATCTGATACAGATGAAGCATTACTTGAACAATTACGATTGCAACTTAATGTGATGATTTCCCATAATGATGCCTTGAATTGTGCCAAATCACATGCCTCACTTTTGAGCCAAACAATTAATGAAGTTGAACATCAAGCGGTATCGCGTTTGTTGAATTATCTTGATGATACCCAAAAACGTGATTTAACACATCTACAACCTGCGAATCATTATGAATTAAACTTGTTTATGAAAATTGATTTTTATTCGAAGCGTAACCTTGAAATTACCGATTCAATTCGTGGTAAAGGACGTCAAGGAACGTTGTTGTGGTTATTAGATGAAACACAAACCGCAATGGGTGGCCGAATGCTGAAACAATGGTTAGATCGCCCGTTAATTGAACGCTCTCAAATTGAACGACGCCAAGATAATGTGGCTGCGTTGATGACTTATTTCTTTGAACGTCAAGAATTGGCGCAAGCATTGAAACAAGTTTATGATTTAGAACGTTTAAGTGGTCGTGTGGCATATGGTAATGTGAATGCCCGTGATTTAGTGCAATTGCGTCAATCACTGCAACAAATACCCGCAATTAAAGAGTTGTTAGAGTCGATGACAGATGCTAACTTAAAAACATTAGGCCAAAGGTTAAACCCTGTTACTGAATTACGCACACTGCTTGAAGAAGCGGTGGTAGATACACCGCCTATCGCACTCAAAGAAGGTGGCATGATTCGTAATGGCTATAATGCTGATTTAGATGTGTACCAAGATGCGATGCATAATGGTAAATCATGGTTGGCGGCGTTAGAAACACAAGAACGTGAAGCAACCGGTATTAAAAACCTTAAAATTGGTTATAACCGTGTGTTTGGTTATTACATTGAAATTACGCGCTCACATTTAGCGAATGTGCCAGAAGACCGTTATGAACGTAAACAAACCCTTTCAAATGCAGAACGTTTTATCACACCTGAATTGAAAGAGAAAGAACGTATTATTCTAGAAGCGGAAGAAAAAAGCTTAGCATTAGAATATAGCTTGTTCCTTGAGTTACGTGAGGCGGTAAAAGCATATATTGAACCGCTACAAACGTTAGCAAAAGCGATCAGTGAAATTGATGTGCTACAAAGTTTTGCTTCAGTAAGTGAATCACAACAATTCACACGACCGGTTTTCTCGAATAACCGCGAGATGAACATTGTAAATGGTCGTCATCCCGTCGTTGAAAAAGTACTGGGTCATCAAAGTTATGTCGCAAATGACTGTGTGATGCATAATGATCGTCAGCTATTGTTGATTACAGGGCCAAACATGTCAGGTAAAAGTACGTACATGCGTCAAATCGCTTTAATTGCGATATTGGCTCAAGTCGGTTGCCAAGTACCTGCCACAGAAGCAGAATTGCCATTATTTGACCAAGTATTTACACGAATTGGTGCAGCCGATGATTTAATTTCAGGCCAAAGTACTTTTATGGTGGAGATGCTTGAAGCGAATAACGCGATTCAAAATGCAACACCGGACAGTTTGATTTTATTTGATGAAATTGGTCGAGGCACGGCAACCTATGACGGAATGGCATTAGCACAGTCGATGATTGAGTATATTGACGAAAATGTGCATGCTAAAACACTCTTTTCAACACATTATCATGAATTAACAGCTTTATCTGATACGCTGGAACATCTTTTTAATGTACACGTGACTGCGGTAGAAGAAGATGGTAAAGTGGTATTCTTGCATAAGATAGAGGAAGGACCTGCTGATCAAAGTTATGGTATCCATGTGGCACGCTTAGCTCATTTACCTGATGCCTTAATCGAACGCGCCGGTCATATTTTAGAACAACTTGAACAAAAAGAACAGGTGATTATCCAAGCGCCATTAGAACGAAAAACGGCACCACTTTCAACTTTGGCGGTGAAAGAGGTTGTTAAAGAAGAACAACAGCCGCAACAAACGCTGGAG
>NZ_JAFYUW010000136.1:0-28865 GCF_017549435.1 Brochothrix sp. | reverse complement strand
TTCACGGGCAATCTTAACTGCTTTTGCACTGGCAACAAATTGATTATGCAATGCTTGGAAATTATTATTAAGGCTCTCGTTACGCATCCCTAATGTGAAGAATGACCCTAAAACACCTGTGTTAATTTCATTAAATGTCATCCAATACGTTACTTTAGAGGCATAACGTTCGAGAATTGTGCGGGCATATTTTTCAAATAAACCGATTAATTCGCGGTTTTTCCAACCACCATAACTTTTCACAAGGTTCAAAGGTGTTTCATAATGTGAGATCGTAATGGTCGGTTCAATATTGTATTTTAAAAGCTCGTCAATGACATTTTCATAATGTTTCAATCCCGCTTCATTTGGTTGTGCATCATCACCATTTGGGAAAATACGTGCCCATGAAATAGACATACGGAATGTTTTAAAGCCCATTTCAGCAAACAGTGCAATATCTTCTTTGTAACGATGATAAAAATCAATGCCCAAGTGGTTTGGGTATGTGTATTTTTCTAAATCAATTTCTAATGGATAACTATCGTCACGCAATAATTTCATGCGTTGTTTCCCACCTGGAGACACATCAGCAATCGTTAAACCTTTACCATCTTCATTATACGCACCTTCAAATTGATTCGCAGCTGTAGCGCCACCCCATAAAAAACCATCTTTAAAACCTTTTTTCATTTCAAACATTACGCATCCTCCTCTGTTGTTTTATATACTTTTGCGCCATTTGTTGCAATCACATCTTTATACCAATAGAACGATGCTTTTTTAGAACGTGCTAACGTTCCTACACCGCCATTATCGCGATCAACATAGATGAAGCCATAACGTTTTTTCATTTCGCCAGAACCAGCACTCACCAGGTCAATACACCCCCATGGTGTGTAGCCCCAACACTCAACGCCATCTTTAATGGCCTCTCCCATTTCACGCACATGTGCTTCTAAATAATCGATACGGTAATCATCATTAATTTCACCAGTTTCTGTCGGTGTATCCACTGCTCCTAAACCATTTTCAACGACAAACAATGGCTTTTGATAACGATCGTACACCTCATTCATTGTTGTGCGCAGTCCCAGTGGATCAATTTGCCAACCCCATTCGCTTGCTTTCAAATAAGGATTTTTCAACGTCGCAAACACATTTCCTTCCGTTTCTTTATTTACTGCTGGATCCGCACTTGTTAAGCGAGACGAGTAGTAACTAAAAGATACAAAATCTACCGGATGCGCTTTCAACACTTCTAAATCTCCTGCTTTAATATCTAAGACAATGTTATTATCTTCAAAGAAGCGTTTTGAATAGCTTGGGTATTCACCGCGCGATTGTACATCAATAAAGAAGTAGTTCTCACGATTTTTTTCAACGGCTTGCCATACATCTTCTGGCGCGCACGTGTTTGGATATGTTTGTCCAGCAGCTAGCATACATCCAATTTTAAAATCGGGATTAATTTCATGCGCTAATTTCGTTACTTTGGCTGATGCTACCAATTGATGATGTGCTGCTTGATAAGTCAATTGTTTCGGATTATCTGCACCACTGACATCAACACCCCCGCCGAAAAATGGCAAGTGTAAAATCATGTTAATTTCATTAAATGTTAACCAGTACTTCACTTTATCTTTATAACGTTTAAAAATAACTTCCGAGTAGTTGACATAAAAATCAACGAGTCGACGATCTGCCCAACCATTGTATTTTTTCATCAGTTCTACAGGTGTATCAAAATGATTGATTGTTACCAATGGTTCCATTCCCAAACGCACACATTCGGCAAACAAATCATCATAAAAAGCTAAGCCTGCTTCATTTGGTTCAGATTCGTCACCGTTCGGGAAAATACGTGGCCAACTAATCGAAGTTCGAAATGTTTTAAAACCCATTTCTGCCATAAGCGCTAAATCTTCTTTATAATGTGTATAAAAATCAATCGAGTCGTGACTTGGATAAAAATCATAATTCCCTTCAAATGCCAATTTTGGATCAGCCAATGCTTCCCAACGCCCATGTGCCGCATCTGGTAATAAATCTACAAGTGAGAGACCTTTACCGTCTTTTTGATAGGCACCTTCACATTGATTGGCAGCTACTGCGCCGCCCCATAAAAAACCTTTTTGAAATGGTGTTGTCATAATTTTTCCTCCTCTGATGTTTTTTAAACGTTTAAACGACATTGATTATTTTGTTGCTTTTAAGGATTTGTCTCCTTGTCTTTTATCTAACACGATTGTTAAAACAAACGCAAGGATAAAGGCAACAGCGATAGCTATAAAAATACCATAGAACGTACTATCTATCCCTGTTTTCGGATTAATCATACTTGGAATTCCAAAAATCCCTAATCCTCCTACAATATAACCTTTAGTGCCCATTAAACCTAATACCGCTCCACCAGCCGCTCCTGCGATACAGCTTGCAATAAACGGTTTTTTACGTGGTAGGGTAATCCCATAAATCGCGGGCTCTGTTACACCAAAAATACCTGAAATAAAGGCCGAAATTCCTAAACCTTTTGTTTTTTTGTCTTTTGTTCGAACTACTACTGCTAAAACAGCACCAATTTGTGCGAATGATGCAGCAAATGTTAATGTTAAAATCGGATCATAACCCAGTGTTGCAATATTTAATATCGCAATCGGCACAAGTCCCCAATGTAAACCAAAAATGACAAGTACTTGCCATAAACCACCGATGATTAATCCAGCAAGTATCGGGCTGAACTGATACACTGCTAAACTTCCCGCGCCTAAAGCTGTTCCTAACCATGTTGAAATGGGTCCAATGACTAAGAAGGTAATCGGGATAACAACCAGCGCCGAACAAAATGGCACGAGGAATGTTTTAACCACATCTGGAATGATTTTTTTGAAGAACGGTTCCACTTTAGATGCAAACCAAACAGCCAGAATAATTGGAATAACTGATGATGAATAACTCATCATTACGACGGGTATTCCTAAAAAGGTAACATAGATAGGTGATTCGAAAATTGTTCCACTAAACAGCGTATATAACGGTTCAGCGCCTGCACCTGCCATCGCCATCGGGCTCAAACCAACGATTGATGGATAAACAAGTGTTGCTCCTATCACCATCGCAAGAAACGGATTAACATTAAATTTCTTGCTGGCTGTATACCCTAACATAATAGGTAAGAAGTAGAAGAAGGAATCACCGAGCGCTTGCAAAACAACATAGGTTCCTGAAGTTTCTGCGAGCCAACCAAAGGTGAGAAACAGTGCCAAAAGCCCTTTAATCATCCCGGTTGCTGCCAACAAACCTAAAGCTGGGGCAAAAATACCAGAAATTAAATCGATGAAACGATCAAGCAATGATCCTTTGTTGTCATCCGGTACTTGTTCTTGTCCATCAAGGCCTGTTTGTTGCATTAACTCTTGGTACACATCAGCCACATGATTACCAATGACAACTTGATATTGTCCTCCACTTTGTACAACCGTCACAATGCCATCTGCTTCTTTTAAAAAGTCAGTGTTCGCTTTCTTTTCATCTTTCAATTTGAACCTTAAACGGGTGGTACAGTGAACAACACTGTTAATATTATCTTTCGTTCCCACATTTTCGACAATCATCGCTACTAATTTTGTGTACTTCATATCTAAACCCCCAAATTCATTTTATTGTTGCTCAAAAGCTTAATTACTTATTTTAATTCAAGCACTGCATCACCCACAGTAACATTCCCCTCTGCAATAGCTTTCACAGTGTTGTATTCACTCGTATTGGTTACAATCATCGGTGTAATCACTTCATAACCCGCCGCTTTAATTTGCTCAATATCAAACGTCACAAGCAGCGTGCCTTTTGTAACCATCAACCCTTTTTCAACGTGTGTTTCAAAGAATTGGCCATCTAATTGCACTGTATCCATACCGATGTGCATTAATACTTCAGCGCCTGCATTTGTTTTCATCCCAACAGCATGGCCTGTAGGGAATACAAGCGTCACTTCACCATCTGTTGGGGCAAATAACTTACCTTCAGTCGGTAAGATAGCTACACCGTTCCCCATCGCTCCTGAGGCAAATACTTCATCACTAATACCGCTTAACTCTTGTAAACTACCTGTTAGTGGACTAACCAGCGTTTCTTCCGTTAGATCAACTGTTTTGATAATGTCTTCTACCACTGGTTCTGCAACAACTTCATCTTTATGTGATTTATCCATTAACAATGTTATCAATAGACCTAAAACGAGCGCGACGACGATTGCAACTAAGTTTCCGTAAAAACCGGCGTCAATTCCTTTGGGTGAAATTTTACTTGGGATTGCGAAAATCCCCATTCCACCTACCATATAAGATTTTGTGCCTGCAAAGCCCATAATAGCGCCACCGACACCTGAAGCAATACAGCTGGCAATGAATGGTTTTTTACGTGGTAATGTAATCCCATAAATCGCAGGCTCTGTTACACCGAAGATGCCTGATATAAATGCTGATATTCCCAAACCTTTTGTTTTTGGATCTTTTGTACGAAGTGTTACTGCCAATACTGCACCGATTTGTGCAAATGCAGCTGCGCCTGTTAATACTAAAACAGGTTCAAATCCTAGCGTACTGATATTTAATAAACCGATTGGTACAAGTCCCCAATGTAAACCGAAGACAACTAAAACTTGCCAAATAGCACCTAAAATGAAACCTGCTATGATGGGATTAAATGTGTATACTGCTAAACTTCCCGCTCCAATTGCAGTTCCTAACCATGTTGAAATCGGCCCAATTACAAGGAATGTTACTGGCACGACAACAAGTGCTGCACAGAATGGCACTAAAAATGTTTTAACGACATCTGGCATAATTTTTTTGAAGAAAGGTTCTACTTTTGAAGTTAACCAAACCGCTAAAATAATCGGAATAACTGACGATGTATAGTTCATCATGATCAGCGGAATACCTAAGAATGTAAGATAAACTGGTGATTCAAAAATGGTGCCACTAAATAGCGTATATAATGGTGTTGCATCTGACCCCATCATCGTTAAAGGGTTCAAAGCAGTAATCGTTGGGTAAACGAGTGTCGCCCCTATGACCATGGCCAAGAACGGATTAACTTTGAATTTTTTACTTGATGTATAAGCTAACATGATTGGTAAGAAGTAGAAGAACGAATCTCCCAATGCATTTAAAATGATATACGTCCCTGACTTATCACTGAGCCAACCAAATGTGGTGAAAATTGCTAAGAAACCTTTAATCATACCTGTTGATGCTAATAAACCTAACGTTGGTGCAAAAATACCTGATATTAAATCAATTGCCTTATCTAAAACGGAACCCCCTTTTTCCTCAGCGCTGCCTTCTTCAGATAAGCCTGTTTGTTTAACAATTTCAGCATATACATCTGGCACATGATTCCCAATTACGACTTGGTACTGACCGCCACTTTGTACAACAGTGACAATACCATCCGCCTTTTTAAGAAACTCTGTATCTGCTTTTTTTTCATCTTTCAGTTTAAAACGTAAACGTGTTGTACAATGAACCACACTATTCACATTCTCTTTTCCGCCTATTTTTTCGATAATCATCGAGACAAGCTGTTCGTATTTCATAAAAATTCCTCCAATATTAAATTTAGTTTCTATTAGGTTGTTGTTGCGTGTTATTAAAGTGGCGTATTATTATGGCAAGTGGATTTAACAGGTAATTTTTTCTGAATCTCTTTAATCTTATGAACAAAAAAATGATCCAAAAAACACCAAAGTATGGTTGTTTTCCGGATCATGCCTAATTGAATAGTCACACGCCACTCTTTTTATGCTATTTATAATTCTTGTTTATTTGTTACGCGCCAGATATGCAGGCAAAGGTATAATTTTTCATCTTGTGTTAACTGCCAGCCTTCCGTTTTTTCTAAATAGACTGCAATTTTCCCCACTGTTTTATAGGCTTCAGCATACTTGATGCGCATCATTTCGAGCAAACCAGAGTCAAGCGGCTCTATCAGTACACTTTCATTATCCAAGTGCCTCAACACAAAATACCGTAAGTGAGAAATAAAACGATCATAATGAAACGACTCTTCATTGAGAATAATTTGATACTTCATTTGAATAATTTCGAGAATATTATGAATTAATTTAGACATTTTCATCGTTTCTTCCAATTTACCTTCGCTCGATTGCGCATTAACAAAATGATACGTTAAAAAAACATCTTCACCTCTCGGTAAATCAATCGCAAAATTTGTCATTAAAATTTTGATTGCTACTTTTGCGGCTTCGTATTCTTTAGGAAATAATTTTTTCACTTCCCAACGAATTGTACTATTAGTCATTTCTATTCCTTTTGTTGCACGTTCTATCACAAAACTAATGTGATCTGCCAAAATTAAATAATTATAGTTCTCAAACTTGATGTTCAGGCTGTGTTCTACTTCTCGTGTAATTTCTGATGCTGTTTCAACTATTTTTGAATCCATTTTCAACAATGAAATGACACCTTCATCCATCAAAGCGCTGCGTGATTCAGCCACAAAACGCCGCTCAATTTTAGATTTGTCAATCGCATCATTCACCTTCTTATTAAAACCAATACCATTTCCGATAACAATCCATTCTGTTAAGTCCACATCTTTAACAAGTACCGCATTGTTATTAAAGCTCCGGATGACCTTCATCAACGTCCCTCCCGTAAACTAAAAATTACCTGTTAAAATACAATGCTCTATCACCTCAATCGTAATAAAAAACACTCTATTTCAACAGGTAATGCCTGACTTATCAGTAACACCCTCTTGTATAAGACTAATACTACATCAGGCTGAAAGCGCTGTCAAGACTATTTTTGAAAAAATGTGTGTTTCACTAGTCGAAATTCACAAAATGTGAACATCTTTTGACTATTCTAATAAAAAAATATTTTCTTGCTATAGTAAAAACCAATAATCCTATAGACAATAGAAAACAGTCATTGCTGACTGTTTAGTTGTATTTATCTTCTCAAATTCGAACATAACTATTAGTTACGAGTTAACGGAGTTCACTTTATGCTCTTTTGTTTTTGGTCGCATGTTGAAAACAATGTTCAGTATAATTGCACATACACTTCCTGCAACAATGCCGTTGCTAGTAAAGAGTTGTACAAATTTAGGCAATACCGCGAATAACTCGGGTACTGTTGTTACGCCTAATCCTAGACCAACGGAACAAGCAATGATTAACAAGTTTTCTTGTGAAGCGAAATCAACACTGCCTAACATTTTAATACCTTGTGCGACAACCATTCCAAACATCGCTACCATTGCCCCACCTAAAACTGGTGTGGGAATTGTTGTTGTAATAGCTCCAATTTTAGGAATTAAACCTAAGATTACTAAAAACGAAGCGGCTACATAAATAACATTTTTCGTTTTCACTCCTGATAACTGGACTAAACCGACGTTTTGCGAATATGCTGTGTAAGGGAATGTATTAAAAATCCCACCTAATATAATGGCTAAACCTTCTGAACGATAGCCGCGTGATAAATCTTTGGTCGTTAGCTTTTGTTTTGTGATATCACTGAGTGCGAAATAAACACCGGTTGACTCCACCATGCTGACTAATGAAATAATTATCATCGTCAATATCGCTGATAAATTGAATGTGGGCGCTCCAAAAAAGAACGGTGTTGGCACATGTACCCAAGCCGCTTCAGAAACGGATTGAAATGAAATACCGCGGTAGAAATAAGCAAACAAGCTCCCTGCTAAAATCCCTACTAATACAGCAATTGATCGTAGAAAACCTGAACCAAAACGATACGTTAGAATAATAACAATCAGCGTTCCAAATCCTAAACTCAGATTAAAAATAGATCCAAAATCTTTACTGCCTTGTCCACCAGCAAGGTTATTGATTGCTACTGGAATGAGTGTTAAGCCAATAACTGTAACAACGGATCCCGTAACAACCGGAGGAAAGAAACGGACAACTTTAGAAAAAACGGGGGCGATTAATAATACAAATAATCCTGAAACAATAATAGCACCATAGATAGCACCTATTCCGATATCCTGTCCAATTAATACAATCGGGGCAATCGCTTGTACTGCACAACCCAAAACAACGGGTAAGCCGATTCCCATAAAACGTCCCACACGTAATTGCAAGAAGGTTGCAATCCCACACATGAAAATATCAATCGATACTAAATAAGTCGTTTGCATCACTGTAAAATTCAATTGATTTGCAATTAGCAAAGGTACAATCACAGCACCTGCATACATCGCGAGTACGTGCTGAAAACCCAACGCCACTATCTTCCCTTTTCCAAACATTTACTTAAAATCTCCTCTCGAATTCCACAAAAATTATACAAAAAAACCACTTCTCAAATGAGAAGCAGCTAAAAAACATCAAAAGAGTCGACTCTTTTAAATATCTTGGCTAAAATCTCACTCATAGTCCAACTATTTACGGCAGTTGGGTAGAAACGCGTCATCCATATTATGACTATTATATAAGTGTTTTTATCTGGTTGATAAGAAACAACCAATTGAAGGGTTCTTATCTTGTATTTCACTAATTTTAGCGGTTTTTTAAGTAAAGGTCAATAGTTTATTTGGTTTTTAGAGAATATTTCGTCTTATATTAGACAGAATGTTCGGTTTTATGTCTGTTTCAACTTGATAATAGATACTATCGTTCCCTTTTCAAAAAAACAATCTTCCTACTGACGAAAAAGCTCGCAGTAAAAAGATTGTTATTAGGAGTGCTTTCTATTTCAAAAATAGGCTAACCCTTATCATTAAAATAGTTATAAGCGCTTATTTTTCGCCGCTTAACTCAACCAAAATTTTAGCTTGTGTTTTATCAGTTGTTAATGCTTCAAATCCTTTAGCAACAATATCATCTAAGACGATTTTAGAAGTTACAATTCCTTGAGGTTTTAGTTGGCCTGTCCCCATCAAATCAACTGTTTGTTGGAAAGTTGTTGGTGTATAAGCTATTGTTGATGTTAACTTAACACCTGTATTTGTAAGATGAATCGGGTTCCATTCAATTGGACGCGCAAAAATTGAGACGATAACCACGGTTCCACGGGCACGCGTTGCATCAATCGATGCTTTGAAGGTTGGTGCAACACCAGCGACTTCAAACGTTACGTCAACTCCACCAGGAACGATATCGCGCACCGCCTTAACACCATCCACTTCACCAGAGTTAACGGCATGCGTTGCACCTAACTCCAATGCTTTTTCTAAACGATTTGCTGAGAGATCAAGCACGATGATTTTACTTGCTCCTGCAGCTTTTGCAGCAATAATTGTTAATAAACCAATTGGACCTGCACCAAAAACAGCCACTGTATCGCCAAATAACATTTCACTTTCTTTCACTGCTTGTACAGCAACAGCCATTGGTTCCACAAGTGCACCATCTTGAAGTGACAGTGATTCTGGTAATTTATACACTTGTTTTTCAGGAGCGTTTGCAAACTTCGTAAAACCACCGTCTCCATGTAATCCGATGAAACTAAAACCATCGTATGTATCTAATGCTTCTGGTAAGTTCCCGTGTGTTAATGTTGGATTAATCGCTACACGATCCCCTACTTTATATTTTGTTACTTCACTACCGATTTCTTCAATCACACCAGCGAATTCATGACCCATAATTAACGGTGCCACTTCTCCTGTTAACTCGTCTTCCTTGTCAACTGGAATAAATACTGGTCCTTCTTGATATTCATGTAAATCACTTCCACAAATCCCTGCCCAAGCGACACGTACTTTCACTTCATCAGCTTTCATTGGTTTTAAATCTCTGTCTTCAATACGTAAATCTTTTTCCCCATACCATACAGCTGCTTTCATTAATAAAAACCCCCTATTTTAATTAACTAAGAAGCAACGCATAAATGCAAGCGCTTCCTCTTTGTAATTATAGTATAAACCTCATAACTTTTATTGTCTACACTTTATACCTTTTTAGTTATATGTTTATCTTTTTCCAACTTCTTATTTTTAACCGTCTAAATTTCTTACTTGTAGCAAGGCATTCCATTCGTTAAAATAGAGACAGTTACATCATTAACGGAGGTTACTTATGAAAATACTTGTTTTAGCAACTGGCGGGACCATTGCGTCTGTTGAGACAGACAATGGCTTGCTTCCTGGTCTGAATGTTGAAGAATTACGTCGCTACTTTACTGAACAAAATAAGCAATATAGTCAATCAGAACTTGATTTGGACTTTCATCTTTTAATGAACAAAGACAGTACAAATATCAGCCCTCATGATTGGGTAACGATTGCTCAGGCGGTCGAAACACACTATAACGACTACGATGCTTTTATTATTACACATGGTACGGACACTTTAGGTTATACCGCCGCCGCATTATCCTATATGTTACAGGGGTTTGATAAAGCTGTCGTGCTGACCGGCTCTCAAATACCCCTCAGCTTCCATAAAACAGATGCTAAACGGAATGTTCGTGATGCTCTCACTTATTGTTTAGAAGGCCAACCAGGTGTGTTTGTTGTCTTTGATGGCAAAGTGATTCAAGGCACTCGAGCAGTTAAGATTAGAACCAAAAGTTATGATGCTTTCGAAAGTATCAATCATCCCTATATCGCTAAAATCATTGATGGCCATGTGGAAATGTGTGCATCTCCTGCCCAAAAAACAGAACGATTACAATTTGAAACACAATTGTGTTCAGATATCTTTCTGCTCAAGTTATTCCCTGGGCTTAAAGCATCGTTTTTTGACGCAATTGCTGACAATTACAAAGGTATTATTATCGAAAGTTTTGGTAATGGCGGCTTGCCCTTTGAAGATGAGAATATCCTCGATCGTGTCGGTAACTTAACAAAGCGCGGTATCTCGGTTGTTATGACCACTCAATGTCTTGAAGAAGGCGAAAACCTTCTATTATATGAAGTTGGACAAAAAGTAGCCCAATACCCCATTATTCTATCGGGTGATATGAATACGGAAGCAATTGTCCCTAAATTAATGTGGGCGCTCGGACAAACGACGGATCCAACAGAAGTAAAAACATTATTTGAAACACCTATCGGTGGCGATTTATCTGCTGATTGGGATATGCAAATAACACCATAAAAAAACGCCCGTCGGGTTCTCCTCTTAATTGAGGAAGTACCTGACGAGCGTTTTTAGTTTATTTATTTTACAGTGACTACTTCTTCGTTCATTTTCACTTGACCATTTTCTTTAGCGTATGTGAAATCTGTATAATCAGCTGTATTTGTTACGATAACCATTGTAGTGGTATCATACCCTTTTTCTTTAATACCTGCGATATCAAATGACCCTAGAACGTCGCCACGTTTAACCGTTGCACCCGTTTCTGTTGTCATTGTGAAACATTCACCATTCAATTCAACAGTATTAATACCGATATGAATGAGAACCTCTAAACCTGTCGTTGATTTAATACCGATGGCATGTTGTGTTCCGTAAAGAATAACAATTTCACCATCGACAGGTGCTGTTACAACACCTTCTGTTGGTACAACCGCAAAACCTTTACCCATAATTTCTGCACTAAATACTGGATCATTCACATCTTTAAGTGGAATTAACTCACCTGTTAACGGGCTGGTAATTGTACTATCTGAAACGTTTGCTACGGGTACAACGTTTTCAGGCGTTGTCACTGCAGTTACTGGTTCTGCTTTTTTCGGTTTTGGAAGTCCAAAGAAAAGCGCACCGATAAATGCAATCACAATTGTAATCGCTGAAGCGACAAGCAATGCAGCAAAGTTAGAATCTTTCCCAATAAATAACGGGTAGAATAATGGGTTTAAGATTGGTGTAAAAGCAAAGATTTTAACTTCAAAGAAGCTAACAATCCCACCACCTACGGCAGCTGCAATTAAACCTATAATAAACGGACGTTTATATTTCAAGTTAACCCCGTATAATGCGGGTTCTGTAATCCCAAAGAAACCAGGGATTAAAGCTGATACTGCTATGCTACGATCGTTACCTTTAAGACGCGCTACCATACCGGCAACTGCAGCTACTTGACCGTAAACTGCCATAAACATAACTGGTAAGATCGTATCATATCCTTGAGTGTTCACATTGATCATTGCAATCGGCAAAATTGCCCAGTGCATACCAAAGACAACTAATAGTTGGAAGACACCCCCGAGAACAGCACCAGCAATCATTGGGCTTAAGCCATATGCTGATGAATAACCTTTAGAAATCATCTCACCTACAAACGTTCCTAGTGGTCCGATGAAAAGGAAAGCTAATGAACCCGCAACAATTAATGTTGCAAATGGTACAAGTACAATTTGTGCCGCTTTAGGAATCCAACGTTTAAAGAAACGTTCAACATAAGCAGTAACCCAAATCGCTAAGATTGTTGGTACAACGGCACCACCATATTTATCAAAGTAAATTGTATAACCAAAAGGTGCAAATGTTAATTCACCTAACGCATCAGTTAACGGGAAAACCATTGCCGCGGCAATTGCTAATGCGATAAAACGGTTGGTCTTAAATGCATCTGCAGCTGTGACAGCAATAAACAAAGGTAAGAACTTGAAAATACCTGTTGATAGTGCTGTAAGCATAACGTAAGTTAATGATTTATCAGAGATAACACCGTACATTTCTAACGTCATGACTAATGCCATAATAATACCTGCACCTGTCAATACACCGATATATGGTGTAAAGAACGACGCGATGACAGCTAATAAACCACTTAATGATTTTTTAGAAGGCGTATCAGACTCATTACTATCTTTCGCTTCTTTATTGTTAACATTGAAGTTGGCTTCGATTGAGCTGAACACATCATTTACTTCTGCCCCAATAACCACTTGATATTGTCCGCCTGCTTGAACGACTGACATTACCTTATCAATATCTTGTAATACTTCTTTATTAGCCTTTGACTCGTCTTTCAATACAAAACGTAGTCGTGTTGCACAATGTACAACTGATTTAACATTTTGTTCACCACCGACATTGTCGATGATTTTGGTAGCAATACCTTTGTATTTATCTGCCATTTTTTATACCCTCCTATTATGTTATCAAATAGAAAATCACCTTTTTCAGAGCAAAAAAAATAACCAAAGCTACCCGACATTATATCGAGTAAAACTTTGGTTATGCCTGATCGAATCAGTAACAGTCCATTTATATATGAAATCAGTTCCATCTGTAACCGATTTCTTTACTACGTTAGTATAACTGAATTCAAATATAATATCAATTCACATTTCGATGAATATGTATCATTAGATAAAATTTTTCATCAATGTTCAAATTCCAGCCATACATTTCGTTTAAATAGTGTTCAATTTTATTGACACACTGATATTCTGAAACATAACGTTCTTTAAAAAGCTGATACATTTCGCTTTCTTTTTCAGAAGAATCTTCACCGCTCAAGTGTCGAATAACAAAATATTTGAGATGGGTGATAAAACGCTGATACATAAATGATTCTTCATCAAACTCAACATTATAATGGTATTTTACAATATTCAACACATTTGTCAAAATCAGCATAACAGAAGTAGTTTCATGAAAATTCGATCGACCAATTTCATCATTGATAAAGTGCATTGCGATTGAACTCGCTTCATCTTTGGGAATAATAAGACCTGTCTGTTTCTCAATGTAGCGAATGGCTTCTAATCCAATTTCATAATGTAGCGGGAAAAAATGTTTTATTTCCCAATTCAAGGGGTTTGTTATTTCCATCTTTTGTTCTAAGCGCTCTATTGCAAACGATATATGATCTGCTAAAGTTAAGAACACTGACATGTTCAATTGTTTACTGAGTATACGTTCACCGATATTTACTACAGCATGTGTGTATTCAATTACCTCTGGTGAAAAACTTTGCAGTAAATCAATTGTTGTATCTTGTGGTACCTTATAAATTTTTTCTATTTTTGTCGAATCTTCTAATTGATAAGGTGTTTTTGGAAAGCCGATGCCCTTACCTGCAACAATAACCTCTTGCCCTGTATCATTGAGTGCCATCGCAAAATTATTGTTTATTTTTTTGATAATCTTCATTGCATCAGTACCACCTTTCTGACTATTTGAAGGAATTATCTTTTCACTTCATTTTTAACCATATGAAGTTAATTTTATACATCCACTTTTTTTTTGTCAATTTTTTATTACGCGTGACAAAACGAAACAGGTTACAACGCTATACCTGTCTCATTATTATTTTCCCACAAAAAAAGAGAATACTAAAGGGGATTAGTATTCTCTAGGGAATAAGGGATATTTTTTAAAGGGATAATTATTATAGGGAAATAATTATATTCTAAGTATACTATATTTTTTGTTATATATTATTCCAAAAAAGGTAGTTCAGGGCGCAATTTTTGAAAAAAAAAAAAACGTGCTGCACTATTTTATTTCAACGAGAGTATGAACACTTTATATGCGTATTTATCTCGGCTCTATAATTTATGCTGTTGATGATTCTTAGTGAAAAATAGCAATAAAATTAAATCGCATAAAAAATTTATAAGCGATGAATTAAAATTATCAGCAACCTCCCCTAACTGAAATACGACTTCCAAAATCAGATGAATCGATAGAATAGTAACTATTAGAAAGATATTAACAAATGGAGTAGTACTCTCAAGATATTAACAAATGGATTGGTACTCGCTTTCTATGGATTGGTACTCTCAAGATATTAACAAATGGATTGGTACTCGCTTTCGCTCCGTCCCATACTGGCCTTGTATGCTCATGTCTTCGCAACAATGTCAGCACCCATACTGTTCTCGTAAGCGAATAAATTCGCTACGAGAACAGTAAAAAAGAGAGAATGGCTAAAGGGGATTAGCATTCTCTCAGAAATAAGGGATATTTTTTAAGGGATAATTATTATAGGGAAATAATTATATACTAAGTATACTATATTTTTTCGCGTCCGTATTTTCAATAATAGTCTTTTAAGAAGCAATTTTTGAAAATATTTAATGATCAGCTACTAAAATAACATCCCTTGTAATATCCTAATAAATTGTTGTTAGTTTTTCTTAACGAACTCTGATTTTAACTTCATTGGTCCAAAACCATCAATTTTACAATCAATGTTATGGTCCCCCTCAACGAGACGGATACTTTTAACTTTAGTTCCTAATTTCAAATCAGATTGAGCACCCTTAACTTTAAGATTTTTAATAACAGTCACCGAATCTCCATCAGCTAGTAGGTTGCCATTCACATCTTTTACAACCAAGCCTTCTTCAGTTGTTTCAGTTGTCGTTTCATTGTTCCATTCAAACGCACATTCAGGACAAACGAAATTGCCACGATCTTCATAAGTATATTCTGATTGGCACTCAGGACAGTTTGGTAAATTACTCATTGTAGCCTCCTAATTAGTTCATTTTATTTAACACTTACTATCTATTATACCTAATAGCTCAATAAATTCAAATCCACTTTTATGATTATTCACTAGTTAAACAGCTGTAATAGCTTATTTGTTTGACTTACTCCAAAATCTGTCACATTTTCCCTATAAAACAATCATGACCTTACATTATAATAACAAGGTCGTGTATAATGAAAGCGTGAACATTTTATACAGAATCTATGCTTTAAAGGAGTGCAAACAATGGAAAATAAACTCATATTTATGGATGTTGATGGTACCTTATGCAACCCCTCAGGTATTGTACCTGACTCTGCCAAAACGGCAATTAAAACAGCTCGCTCTAACGGTCACAAGATATTTCTTTGTACCGGGCGCTCTAAACCTGAAATCATTGATGAAATTCTAGAAGTTGGTTTTGATGGTGTCATTGGTGCTGGTGGTGGTTATATCGAAATTAAAAACACTGTTTTAGAGCATAAACTGATGCCAGAAAAAGATGTCCGAGATATCATCGATTATTTTGAAAAGCATACTATCGGTTATTATATTGAGTCTAATAGCGGTCTCTTTGGTAGCGCTAATTGTCTTTCCTCAATCATCTCTCAAATCTCAAATGGTGCGATAGAAGGTAGTGTTGAATACGAACAAGCAATCGCTGAATTTGATTGGTTCAAGAAAATACTAGATGATAATGCAGGCAAAGCCATTGATTACGGTTTTGTTAATAAGATCTCTTTTATTAGTAACGGTCATCCGTATGACGCAGTTGCTTCTAAATTTGGCGATACTTTCCAAATGCATCGGACAACAGTGGCACAGTTTGGCCCTCAAAGTGGCGAAGTGTCCATTAAAGATGTCAATAAAGCCACTGCTATTGCAACAGTTTTAGATGAATTAGACATTGATATTAAGCATACCCTTGGTTATGGTGATGGGAATAATGATATCGATATGTTCAATGCGGTTGCACATGGTGTCGCAATGGAAAATGCCACGCCCTCTTTAAAAGCACTTTCACATGAAATTACCCCAACAGCAGATGATCATGGAATTGCTCTCAGTTTCAAAAAAAACGGCTTCATTTAAAGAAGACCTCTAAAAAGGAGTTTTTGTATCATGCCAACGTTCAAACAACTTAATGCACAAAAAGCTGCACTTGCGCTTTCACCAAAATTTCAGTTTAGTACAGTAACTGCTGATTCTATTTCAGAAGATGCCGGTGTTTATTTTATCGCCCGTCCCACAATTAGCAAGTATGGTGAAAAACATGAACAAATCCTTTATATTGGGCAAAGTAATAATTTACGACATCATCTTTATGTCGAGCAATTTATTGGTCACACTGATACTGCCCGTTTGAAAAAAAGACTCATTGCCGATTATGATTATCCCGAAATAATGACCTTTGAACACGCCCAAAAGTTTTTAACCGACAACTGTTATTTTAAATATCACCTCGTTGAAACACCACGTGACCGCTCATTTTTAGAACATGGATTAAAATTTTCCTTATCACCCATGTACTTAGAGTGAAAGCACCTTCACCTACTTTCAAACATGTAAAGTGCAAGAAAAAAATAAAAGTGAAAAAAGACGGTCAGAACTAAAGAGATTGAAGAAAATAAAAGGCGTGAACTATCTATTAAATGGTCGCTAGATAATAAAAAAACACGGTACATTCACTGACCGTGTTTTTGCGTGTTGTGAAACTATTATAGAGATACATTCGGCTATTTTGTTCAATTATATTAGTTTTCTCTAACAGTCTTTAGTGGCCTTGGATTTGTTATTATTTTTAGCATATTGCATAAACTCGCTAGGCAGTATATGTGTGTATTTTTTAAAGATATCAATAAAGTAGCGATAATTACTGAATCCAACATCCAATGCAATTGTACTAATTTTATCTTCACCTTTTTCCAATAATAAAATCGCCTGTGAAATACGATACCGATTGAGATAATCATTAAAAGTGTAGCCCGTGATTGCCTTGAATTTTTGATTAAGATACGTTTTACTTCTTCCCAGTTCATCAGCAATATCTTGCACGCTGATTTTTTCATCATAACGCTCTTCAATCAAAGCTAATAATGCTCTGATACTTTTTGATGGCTGTACGGCTGCCTCTGTCTGTTTAAAGACAAATAATTCACGTTCGCTTACTTCATGAATCTTTTCTTTAAACGTTTGATATTGACGTTTTAGCAATAGAGATTCCTTACAACGGTGGAGTGCCTGTATTAATTCCTCATGATCTAATGGTTTTAAAAGATAGTCTGTCACACCATACTTAATCGCTTGCTTAGCCTTTTCAAAATCGTTGTAACCTGAAATAATAATCGTCGCAAACACTTGTTTTTCTATTTGGCAACGTTGTAATACTTCAAGACCATTCAACAATGGCATGTTGATATCCAATAAAACGATATCTGGTGCCAATGTCTTTATTTGACTAACTGCCATTTCACCATCACTCGCTTCACCAACAATACGACAGTCTATTTTAGCCCAATTAATACTCATTTTAACACCTTCGCGCATAATATCTTCGTCTTCAATCAGCAACACTTTATACATGCTTTTCACCCTTTGCGATTGGCAATACGAGTCGAACACTAGTCCCTTCACCTAATTGAGATTGTATCGTTAATCCATAGTTTTCACCGTGAAGTAAGACTATTTTACGATGGGTATTATACACTCCGATTCGATCGCCATTATTTAGTGGTTCATGTAACGTTTCAGTGATTTCACGTAGCTTTTCAGGTGCAATCCCATGGCCATTATCGACAACAAGTAAATGTAATTCCTCACCTACTTGCTCAACCGTAATCGTAATCATCAATTGAAGTTGCTTTTCATAACCGTATTTTATAGCATTTTCAACTAACGGTTGTAATAATAGTTTTGGAATTTCAATATCATGCAAATCGTCTGGAAGATTTACTTTATAGTGTAAACGATCATTATAGCGGTAGGCGTGTAATTTCAAATAATCTGCGATGTAATCCATATCTTTTTTCAATGTCGCATGCTGTTCACCTTGATTAATACTATATCGTAAAATGCGTGACAAAGTCAGAATAATACGCTGCGCTTTTTCTTCATCTACTCTCATAGTATAACGAATCGTTTCAAGCATGTTAAAAAGAAAATGGGGATTGAATTGACTTTGAAGAAATCTAATTTCATCTCGTTGCAAAATATATGTGAGTTCCTGGTTGCGTAATAACAATAAATCAAGGCTTTTCAACATCTCGTTGTAACGATGCGCTAACTTTTCAAATTCATCACCTGTAGGTATTTCTACATAATTATTCAATTCACCACTTTTCAAATGATCCAGCGCATTCATCATTGTATTGAGCGCCATCGAGTGTTGGACTGACATTCTTCTAGATAAATAATGGAGCAAAATAAATAGTACGCCACTTGAAATTGTGGTAAACAGTACATAAAAAATAAATAACTCCTGATAATTAGGGCTAGCAATTAGTGAATACACCCGAAGCGGATAGGCCATCGCAACTTGCTCATTCATATAATAGGCTTTTTTTCCCAGTTGAACGCGTTGTCCGTGTTCTCGTTCATACGTGAATTTCCCCATTAAACCTTTGACACTATTACTGTTTGAGACAATCACACGATCATATTTATCTGTTACAACTAACACATCCGCTTTGTTGCCAAAAAACATGCGTTGAAAATCCTCATCTTTCAATCGTACAACGAGATAACCAATAATTTCACCTTGATCTTTTACTGCTTGTGAAAGTAATAACACGGTCTTTTTATTGTGTGCTAAATTTTTTGTTTCCGCTTCAATTATCAATTGATCAGAGCGAGACCATCGCTTCAGTCGATAACTAGATATATCTAAGGACGTGCTATCTTCTAACATGGCTGAAGATAAACCTTGTCCTTGAGAATCAACTAATTGAAAAACACTTTGAACTTGTTGTTGGCTATTGAACGCATAAAAAGCGGCAAAAACCTTGTTGCTGTGCTGCTTATATTTCAAATAATTGATAACTGCTTGATTTTTTGCTAATTCATCAAACCCAGTTTCATAATTCCGGAGCACTTTACTAATATCTGCTACTGTTGTTTCACCCACTTTTTCAGCATCATGACTTACTTTCCAAGCAGAGAAGCTAAAAAGTCCAATGCCAAAAACAATAAACAAAAAGATAATCGGGATCAGTGTATATTTTAAAAATAGTACACGTGTCTGTTCTTTAAAATTACGTACCTTTTTCGACATCACTGATTCCCCTTTAAATTACATTGATATCTCTTTTTTACCAGTTAACTTGAAGAAAATCAATAGCGAAATTACTGTAATGGCTGTCAATATCGTTGATAACGCTGCAGCTGTACCATAGTTCCCTCGAATAACTTCTGTATAAATAGCGACTGACATCGTACGCGTACCGGATGTATACAAAATAATCGTCGTGCTCAATTCTGTAATAATAGTCACCCAACTTAAAATTGCCCCGGAAATAACACCTGGAAGCATCATTGGAAACGTAACTTTAAAGAATGTTTTGAGATTTGAAGCTCCTAAACTAGTTGCAGCTTCTTCAATACTAGGACTAATTTGATGTACAATTGCTGCACTCGATCTTATTGTATAAGGTAAGCGTCGAATCACAAATGAGATAATTAAAATCATCGCTGTCCCGCTTAATAATAGCGGTGGTTTATTAAATGTTAGTAACAAGGCGATACCCATTACCGACCCTGGCACAATGTAAGGAATCATTGAGACCACATCGAGTGAGTTTGTTAAAACATTGCGTCGTCTCACTGTTACATAAGCGATTAGCACTGCAATTAAAATAACAAAAATAATCGCAACAACGGCTAATGAGAATGTATTTTTAATTGCATCACCCGAACGATCCAATGCGAGTTTAAAGCTATCTAACGAGTAACCTTTTACAAATATACGGCCTGACGTTTTAAGGAATGCTGTATAAATGACTGTTAGTTGTGGGGCAATTGCTGCAATAATAAAACCGTAAATATAAACATGAGCTAAAATACTTTTCCAACCTGTTACTTTCTTGGCTTCAATTGGATGCAGAGCACTCATCGAGAATGATTTTCTATTTGTAATGTACTTCTGAATTAAGAATATTGTGATGGCAAAGATGATAACAATGATACTAATGGCCGCTGCAAACCCATCATCGCCACCCATTTCACTGATAAATTCATTGAAGATTAACACAGGAATCGTACGGTACCCCTCACCAATTAACATCGGTGTCCCAAAATCTGCCAATGCGCGCATAAATACCAACAAGGCTCCTGCTAATAATGTTGGTAATATCAATGGGAAAATTATTTTCCACATTTTACGTAATCCTGTACATCCCATACTTTCTGCGGCTTCGATAATTGAATTGTCGATACTTTTTAACGCGCCCATTAAATACATATACACCAAAGGCACAAGTTGTAATGTTAATACCAAAACAATACCGACAAAACCATAGATATCCGGCGTCTGAATGCCAAATACATTGGATAAAAACTTAGTAACCGCACCGTTACGACCCAACAGTAAAATCCAAGAATACGCACCGATAAACGGTGGTGCCATTGAAGATACTAAAATCAAAATTTGAAGATAGACCTTCCCTTTAATCTTGATTGTTGTCATTAAGTAAGCTAATGGCGTTGCTAAAATAACGGATAATAATGTGACAGAAACAGTCACTTTAACACTATTGAATAATGCATCATAATAATAATTAGCTCCAAAAAACTTTGAAAAATAAGCCAGTGAAAAACCACCACTTGTCCCATCGGAAAAACCAGCCTTAAGCAATGTAAACAACGGGAACACAAGCATCACAAAGTAAAGTAATAAAATACCAATCGTTACATAAGTCCAGATATCTTTCTTCCTGCCTTTATTGAACATTGTTCACCACCCCTTTTGTGATACTTAATTCTGATTCGTATTCAAATACGTTAATCTTATCTGTTTTTATTTTCAGTCCCACCCAAGTACCGGGTTCAATGATTTGACCAATTGTAGATTCTTGAATGATTTCAACCTGCTCACCATCAACAAGTTGCACATTATAGTGCGTGTTAAGTCCTAAGAACATATTATTAAGAACTTGTCCGCGAATCCCCTCATTATTTTCAGCAATAATAAACTCTTCGGGTCGGATTGAAATTTTAACCGTTCGTGTCTCATAATTAGTTGTGTCTAAGCTATTTAAAACCACACGATGGTTATCATCAAATACTAACGTTGCAATCTCACCATTGAATTGCAGCTCACGTTCAATAATATTTGTACGCCCTATAAAATTAGCAACAAAGACATTGGCTGGACGATGATAAATGTTTTGTGGCGTTCCAACATGTTGAATTTTACCTAAATTCATGACAGCAATTCTATCTGACACGGCCATTGCTTCCTCTTGATCGTGTGTCACATAAAGCGTTGTAATCCCTACTTCTTTTTGAATGTCTCGGATTGCATTACGCATATCCACACGTAATTTCGCGTCTAAATTAGAAAGTGGTTCATCCATTAAAAGCACACTAGGTTCAATAACAATTGCGCGTGCAAGCGCAATACGTTGTTGTTGTCCACCCGAAAGATTTTCCGGTAACCGGTCTTTAAATTGAGAAATTTGCACGACATCCATCATTGTAGCTACTTTCTTTTCGATGTCGGCTTTTGACAGCTTTATTTTACGATTTTCTAAACCAAAAGTGATGTTTTTCTTCACTGTTAAATGTGGGAAAATAGCATAGTTTTGAAATACCATCCCGATATTACGATCTTGTGGTGAACTCGCGTTAATGGCTTTCTTATTAAAACATATTTCACCACCTTCAATACTGTTAAAGCCCGCTACCATGCGTAGTAAAGTTGTTTTACCACACCCTGACGGTCCTAGTAAGGTGAAAAATTCTGATGGTTGTACTCGTAATGACAGTGCTGGAATAACCGTATTGTCTCCATACTTTTTGATTACTTTTTCAAATGTGATTTCAGTGCTCATTTTTAGCAACTCCTTTAGGGCTGTTTAATTGATATAAAACGGCCCATTACCCCCCATGTTATCCGAAAGTAACAGACCCTTGTGTTATTGCTTTTTAGTGAATAATTCTGTATATTCTTTCACGATTTTATCCTTGTTTTTTTGAACATAATCTTCATCTTCTTCAAGTGTTTTAATATCTTTCATCGGTGTCATATGGTCACCTAATTTTGCATCTTTACGAAGAGGACGATTGGTTAAATCATTTCCAAAGACATCTTGTGCCTCTTTTGAAGTCATAAAATCAACAAATTTTTCTGCGTTCTCTTTGTGTTTAGCATTTTTAATAATACCTAATGAGGCATCTAAATAAACGGAACCTTCTTTAGGATAAACAACTTTCACGGGCGCACCATCACGCACATAACTTGCTGACGGATCTTCATATGTTAACCCCACAGCAAACTCCCCATCAGCCACTCCTTTATGAACTGCTCCCGATCCATTAGCAACTTTACCATCAAGATTTTCAATTAATTTACCCACATAATCCCAACCTTTTTGTGAGTTATAATCACCGCCAACTGCTAATAACATGTTTGTTAACTGTGCAAAAGCTGAACTTGAGCTTGCTGGATCTGCTGCCGCAATTTTACCTTTTAATTTAGGGTTTAATAAATCTTCATAACTTTCGACCTTAATATCGCCGATTAAGTCAGTATTAACAAGGATATTACTACCATCTGTAATATAAGGTGTAAGTACGCCATCAATATTTTGATGACCTGCTAACATTTCTTTATCATTCTTAGACGTGTATTTTTCAAACAAGTCTTCATTTGTTAATTTCGACTTATTCAAACCGCCAAACATCACATCTGCATAGGGTTTATCTTTTTCAGATGAAATACGTTTTAAAAGTTCTCCCGTTCCTGCAGATACCAATTCGACTTTAATCCCTGTTTCATCCTCAAACATCGGAATTAACGTGTTCACGATATTTTCACTGTTAGGCGAATAAACAACCAATGTATTATCTTTTTTGGAATCCTTATTTTTTGCTGAATCACCATTTCCACATGCTGCTAATAGTGTGACGAGTACTAATGAAAGAACCACTACACTTGCGATTTTCTTCATTTTAAAGCCCCCTTATATTTTATTAAACCAAGCATATCATAGGTTAAAGCGCTTACAATGCTAAAATAGAACACTTTTGTCTAAAATAGAACAACTTATATTCTTTTTTATTTTTCTGTTTAAGATACTCATAAGCCCCAAGCCATTGACAATTAGCACCATCGATGGTATTATTCACTTATAGTTTAACGCGGTAAAGCGTGTTAGAGATGAAAATTCAAAGGGGTTCTTTTACAATGTCAAAATCAAAACAAAAAAATATTCTCGAAGTTTTAATTATATTAGCGCTTATTCTCGCTATTTTAGGATTCAGTGTCATCAAATTAGGACTAGCGCCACAAGTACCCATTATGGCTGCGATTGCTCTGTTAATTTTATGGGGTAAAATGCATTGCGAATCGTGGCACTTAATTCATCAAGGCATTACGAAAGGGATTTCGACAGGCCTCATTCCAATGATTATTTTCATTCTAATTGGGGCTTTGATTGGGGTATGGATTGCCGCAGGAATTATTCCATCAATGATGGTACTCGGATTTGAAATCGTTAATCCGCATATCTTTATTCCCTCTGTATTCGTTATTTGTTCAGTCGTTGGTGTTGCAGTTGGGAGTGCTTTTACAGTTACTTCTACCGTCGGAATTGCCTTTTTAGGTATCGGCCTATCAATGGGTTTTTCACCTGCATTAATCGCAGGTGCTGTTATCTCAGGTGCCGTATTTGGTGATAAAATGTCACCCTTGTCTGATAGTACTAACCTTTCTGCAGCAATTGCAGAAGTAGATTTATTCCTTCACATTCGCAACTTAATGTGGACGACAATTCCCGCTTTCTTTATTGCCTTGATTGGCTTTGCTATCTTAGGAACAAACAGCCAAGAAGTGCCTCTTGAAAAAATAACTGAAATTTCACAGTTGTTACAATCACAATTTACAATCAGTTGGTGGTCCGCTGTGCCGGTTATTTTGATCTTTGTCTGTGCACAAATCAAATTACCTGCAATACCGACACTCTTCATTTCAATTGCTGTAGGTATTATCATGTTACTTGCTACCAAAACAAACGTTAGCATTAAAGAAGTGGCAGATATCATCCAAAACGGTTATGTTTCTAAAACAGACAACGCTACAATTGACACGCTCTTAACGCATGGTGGGATTCAAAGTATGATGTGGTCGATTTCATTAATCATCTTAGCGTTAGCACTCGGTGGTCTTTTGGTTGAACTGGGTGTTATTAGCACCTTGATGAATCTCCTTGTCCGCCAATTAAACACACGTGGAAAACTCATTTTAACAACTGCTCTGAGCTGTATTGGTATTAACTTATTAGTCGGAGAACAATACTTATCGATTATTTTACCTGGTAATGCCTTTAAAGAACAATACGCAGTGAATGGTTTACATCCATTAGCACTCTCTCGCGTTTTAGAAGATTCTGGCGCTGTAGTGAACTCTTTGGTCCCTTGGAGCGTTAGTGGTGTCTTTATGGCCGCTACACTCGGTGTTCCCACGTTAGATTACTTACCTTTTGCCTTCTTTTGTTTGCTTTGCCCTATCATCACTGTGATTGCTGGCTTCACAAACATTGGCATTAAGAAATTAGCTTAAATAGTCATAAAAAAAGTAGCAGCAGTGAATAAATCATCATTCGCTACCGCTACTTTTTATTTTGTCATTTACAAAACCGCTAAGCGATTAAACCTACTTCAATTTCTGGAATGAAGCAGACGTAACAACACCTATTGCTGTTTGTCTTCTGTTTAAAAGGGATGATCCTGCGACTCAGGCCTTTCTTGTATTTTCTTCATTGCGCAACAACCATTTCTTCCGTTCAACACCACCACCATATCCACCCATTTCACCATTGCTTTGAATGACGCGATGACAAGGGATTAAAAGGGAAATTTGATTGGCACCATTCGCTCGAGCAACTGCACGTGCCGCTTTATCGTTACCTAATTGTTGTGCCAATGCCTTGTAACTTGTAGTGGTACCACTAGGAATCGTTCGTAATAAAGCCCAAACGGTTCTTTCAAATGGCGTACCTATTTCGGTCGCTATCGGCGTTTCGAATGCTGATAGTTCACCGTTAAAATACTGATTCAACTCCTGTTCAAGTCTCTCCAATAAAAGATTTGTTCCTGGTACGATGGCAACGGTTTGCCGTTTTCGTAGCTTTTCAATCTCTTTTTCCAACCCCCGACGGTCAACAAACTCCAATAAGTAAAGCGCCTCGTCATTTGCAATCGCCAGCATGGGTCCTAATTTAGTTTCAATCCAACAAGCACTTAACAAGCGGATGTCTTTATTTTTCTGGGGCACAATTCCCATCGTACGTGTAAAAGCATCACGAAAACCATTGCTTGATTCAAAGCTGCTGTCCAGTTGTGCATCGATTAAACGCGTACCTTTACGAATGGAATGGAAGGCTAGTCCTAAACGGCGTGCTCGAGCATATTCAATAAAAGTCATTCCAAATTGTTTTTTAAATTGACGGCGTGCTGTGTTTGGGCTAATTGTGAGTTCATCAAAATCTCGATCCGTCCATTTTTTCTCAGGATTTGCCTCTATACTCGCAACAAGCTCTTTCACTTCAGGTGATAAACCACTTGGTGTATTAAGCGGCTGACATCGTTTACACGGCCGATAAGAAGCAAGCGTTGCTTCTTGGGCTGTATCAAAAAATTCACAGTTTTCTTCCTTTGGTTTACGCGCGGGACAAGTCGGTCGGCAAAAAACACCTGTTGTTTTTACACCGACATAAAAAATACCTTCATAATGCGAATTTTTTTCAATTAACATTTTATAGTAGACCTTTTTTGTTTGCTCATCTTGAATCATCACATCTTCCCCCACTCATTGATTGAATCAGCAAAAGCCTCTTTCTGACTAAGATAAATGCTCGGCCCATAACTTATTCGACTAACGCCTATCGCTTGATATTCTGCTAATGAAACGCTGTTATTCGTTATCATTATATTAACAGGTACCGGTGCTTTTTTCACGAATTCAGCCAACAATGTTAAATCTGTTAAACCCGGTATAAAAATACCATCTGCACCATTATCGGCGTACATTAAAGTGCGCTCTAATGCAGTCGCTACTAACTCCTTTGTTTCCTTACCAGCCTCTAAAAAGACATCTGTACGTGCATTTATAAAGACTGGCCGTTTTGCTTTTTTAGCTACCGTTGAGACAATTTCCAGACGCTTGGCTTGCTCAGATACTGTATATAAGCCTTTTTCAGGGTGGCGGTCTTCAAAATTAATTCCTGCTACACCTGTTGCGATTACTTGTGCTGCATGCGCTTCTAACTTAGCCAGTGATTCGGCATATAAACCTTCAACATCTACTGACACAGGTACGTTCACGCTAGCGACTAAGCGCTTGGTCATCCAAACTAATTGCTCAAAAGGGAGCTGTTCACCATCTTCATAGCCCCACGCGTTTGCAATCGCATAACTACTTGTAGCGACTGCTTGTGCCCCCCTTTCACTGATGACTTGTGCTGACATGACATCCCAACAATTGTGCAAGATTAACGGTTGTGCTTGGTGATGTGCTTCAAAAAAGGTTGATTTCATTATGATTCCCCATTTCATTTTTAGTCTTCCTGTATCATAATTTATTTCGCTACACCACATACCCACAAAATTAACAGCAATATTTAAGCTGTTTTTAGAGGGACATAAAATTAAAAATCAACCGCTGTTAACCTCGTGCTATCATAGGTTGACTAGCTATCTGTCTTATGCGATTACGGCTTCAAAATTTTGGCCTACGATTTACTATGTTACACTTGATATGTGAGGGAAACCTGACAGACTCCAAAAATACTGAACTTAGGGAAGAAGTAATCATCGTGAAAAAAACGATCGGATTTATTATCAGCCATAAGGAAAATGAACATCGCTTGGCATTATTACCAACAGATTTCATTAAGATAAAGAACCCATCGTATTTATTTTTTGAAGAGAATTACGGCGCCTATTTAAATATAAGTGATCAACAATATCGTGATGTTGGTGCCCAGATTGTCTCTCGAGAGATGGCACTGCAACAAGATATCATCTGTGAACCTAAATTAGGTGATGCAGATTTTTTACACACTCTAAAACCACATCAAACATTGTTTGGTTGGATACACGCTGAGCAAAACAAGCAATTATCGCAACTGCTCATTGCCAAAGAACTGAAAGTCTTTGCTTGGGAAGAAATGTTCCATCTTAACCGCCACCTCTTTTGGCGGAACAACGAACTAGCTGGTGAGGCAGCAGTACTTCATGCTTATTTATTACATGGTTGCCTCCCCTACGAAACCAAAGTAGCTGTGATTGGACGCGGAAATGTCGCAAATGGTGCTGTTAAAATTCTTCAACGTCTAGGTGCTGAAGTAACAGTCTATAAGCGTAATCAAGAGCTATTATTGCATGAAGAACTTGGTGAATTTGACGTGATCGTTAATGCCCTTTTATGGGATAACGCTCGTAAGGATTACCTTATCACACGTGCTGATTTGAAAAGAATGAAATCCAACGCACTTATTATCGATGTAAGTAGCGATTATGATGGTGCGATTGAAAGCTCACATCCAACTTCTTTAGAAGAACCGACATTCACTGTTGAAAATATTTGCCACTATGCCGTAGACCATACCCCTAGTATGCTCTACCGTACATCGACGCAAAGTATTTCAACTGTCATTGCACCCTTTTTGGATGATTTAATTACGGGAACAAGTAATCCTATTTTAGCTAAGGCCGAAATTTTACGTAACCCAGCGAGTAAGACTGTTAAAATCCATAAAATTAAACCACGTATTGCTGATAGCGGCAATGTATCGAGTAATAAAAAATAAATAAAAGCACTCCTCTTTCATTCGAACTGAATTTAAGCAGAAGTGCTTTTTTTATGGGGACATTTCGCGGCAGCTAAGTGGTCAACTAACATAAAAATTCATCACAATATCATCCCCTTCATTAGTAGTTACACTCTCTTATTTTCAAACTACTTTCAAAATCACAAAAAAACACTATCCTGACAAACTGCGTCAAAATAGTGTTTTACCAAATTCAGGCGCAATAGCGATGTTGAGATAGTAGGCACGACAAGTGAATGACGGTGCGCGTACCTCAGTACGCAATCCCGAATGAACGAGAAGTAACGCCCTAGATTAGTATCGCTATTGTGTCTGAAAATGCTTTTATTTGTATCTAGCATTTCAAGCCATAACTTCCAAAATTTCAAAAACACTATCCTGACAAACTGCGTCAAAATAGTGTTTTATCAAATTCAGGCGCAATGGCGATGTTGAGATAGTAGGCACGACAAGTGAATGA
>NZ_JAFYUW010000135.1:0-16720 GCF_017549435.1 Brochothrix sp. | reverse complement strand
CTAAAAGCAAAACCAAACGTTCAGCTACAAAGAAATTGGAAAAGAACTCTTTTTGACGTTTTTTGTCAGGAAGAGTTTTTTGAAATTTAGTAGGAGTTGTTTGGATTTTACTGGAAAACAATAAAAACGAAAACAGCCCGTCATTAAGTAAATAGATATAATAAATAGCTAGTTAACCAGATTATTGACAAAAAAATGTTGAGTCTTACTTTTTCTAAACACTGCAGCTCTTCCAATTTGGGAGAGTTTTTTTTAGAGAAACAAGTAAAAATAAAAAATAGGTCAAAAAAGGTCATTTTTCGAGTGTAAGTTATTGACATAGTCTGACTTATTTGTTAAATTAAGAATGTAGTTAGCACTTGACACCTTAGAGTGCTAAAAGGAGTGATGTTAAATGTTATCAGAAAGACAGTTACTGATACTTAAGACAATTGTTCGCAACTACATCGGAACGGCAAAACCAATTGGATCTAGTGCATTGGTTAATGAAAGTAATTTGCCTTTCAGTTCAGCTACCATTCGTAATGAAATGGGAATTTTAGAACAACGAGGTTTTATTGAAAAAACGCATTCGTCATCAGGTCGCGTACCTTCTGAACAGGGGTATCGCTACTATGTTGATTTTCTCGTTGGGAAAATGGCGATTCACCCGTCTGACATGCAACTGATTCATCAGTTGTTCAGTCGTGAATACTCAGAAATGGGGGAATTGATTCGGAATTCAGCTGATATTTTGTCTAATTTAACGAACTACACAGCAATTGTGTTAGGGCCAAATATGCAGTTGAATCGACTTGCAAGCTTTCAGTTGATACCGATTAGTGCTCGGCAAGTAGTTGCTATTTTAGTGACAACTACTGGGCATGTTGAGAATCACCGTTTCAATCTTGTAACCGATGTTTCCGCATCTGATATTGAGCGGGTTGTCGCAATTCTTAATGAGAAGTTGGTTAATCTTCCTTTAAATGAAATTAAGGGAAGGTTACCGCGAGAAGTAAATGAATTATTGCAGCGTCATACCAGTGAATTTGAAGCAATTCAAACGCTTTTAACAAGTGTTTTTCACCAGACGCCGCAGGAAAAGATTGTTTTTTCCGGACAATCACATATCTTAAATCAACCAGAATTTAGTCAGACCTCACAAATACGTGATGTGATTAAACTGCTTGAACAGAGAGACGATGTTTTTGAGCTAGTCAATGATGTGCCAGAAGGTATCAATGTTATGATTGGTGATGAAATTTCCAACAACCTGTTCAAGGATTTCAGCTTGATAACAAGCACTTACAAAGTGGACGACCAAAAAGCGGGGGTTATTGCTTTATTGGGGCCGACGCGTATGTCTTATGACCGTTCAATTCAAGTAATTGATGAAGTCAGTAAAGATTTATCCCACTTTTTAACACATCATTATGATGAGGGAGAAAATAAAAAAACATAAAGTGAGGTAATAATGTGAGTGAAGAAATTAAGAAAGAAACAGTTGATGAAACTGTAGATACAACAAAAGAAACAAATGAAACAGAAGAAATAATTAATGAATCTGAGGCAGAAACAAGCGAAGAAGTTGTAGAGCCATCAGAATTAGAAGTGTTAACTGAAAAATATGATGAGTTAGAAACACGTTATTTAAGATTACAAGCTGATTTTGATAACAGTCGTCGTCGTCAAAAAATCGAATCGGCAAGTGCAGCGAAATTTCGTTCACAATCATTAGTTGAAAAACTATTGCCAGTATTAGATAATTTTGAACGAGCAATGGCAACAGAATTGGCGGGGGAAGATACGAAGTCATTCCTAGAAGGAATTGAAATTGTCCAACGCCAATTAGAAGCAGCAATGGAAGCTGAAGGTGTAGAAGTTATTGCAACTGTCGGTGAAACATTTGATCCAAACGTGCATCAAGCAGTCATGCAAGATGATGACAAAGCTTTTGATAGCAACGTGGTCACTGCTGAACTACAAAAAGGTTATAAATTAAAAGATCGTGTGATTCGCCCTGCGATGGTTAAAGTAAATCAATAACCACAAACAGGTTAAAATAACTAAAAAAGATATATTAGGAGGAAGATTATTATGAGTAAAATTATTGGTATTGACTTAGGTACAACAAACTCTGCTGTTTCAGTTCTTGAAGGTGGAGAAGCTAAAATTATTCCAAACCCAGAAGGTGGCCGTACAACGCCATCAGTTGTAGCATTTAAAGATGGTGAACGTCAAGTTGGTGAAGTTGCAAAACGTCAAATGATTACTAACCCACATACAATTTCATCTATTAAACGTTACATGGGTACAGATCATGTTGAAAATATTGATGGTAAAGATTATTCACCACAAGAAATTTCAGCAATTATCTTACAATATCTTAAAGGATATGCTGAAGACTACTTAGGTGAAGCGGTAACTAAAGCAGTTATTACAGTTCCAGCTTATTTCAACGATGCACAACGTCAAGCAACTAAAGATGCAGGTAAAATTGCTGGTTTAGAAGTTGAACGTATTGTAAATGAGCCAACAGCAGCAGCACTTGCATATGGTATTGAGAAAACTGAGGAAGACCAAACAGTTTTAGTATTTGACCTTGGTGGTGGTACTTTCGATGTTTCTATTCTTGAATTAGGCGACGGTGTGTTTGAAGTATTAGCAACAGCTGGTGATAACTCACTTGGTGGAGATGACTTTGACCAAGCGATTATTGACTACTTGGTAGAAGAATTCAAAAAAGAAAATGGTATTGATTTGTCTAAAGACAAAATGGCTTCACAACGTTTGAAAGATGCAGCTGAAAAAGCTAAAAAAGATTTATCAGGTGTTTCTTCAACTCAAATCTCATTACCATTTATTACTGCAGGATCAAATGGTCCTATGCATTTAGAAATCACATTAACTCGTGCGAAATTTGATGATATCACTGCTTCATTAGTAGAGCGTACTGTTATTCCTGTACGTCAAGCAATGAAAGATTCTAAATTATCTGCAAGCGATATTGATCAAGTTATCTTAGTAGGTGGATCAACTCGTATTCCATCTGTACAAGATGCAGTTAAAAAAGAATTAGGTAAAGAACCGCATAAAGGTGTGAACCCTGATGAAGTTGTAGCAATGGGTGCAGCAATTCAAGGTGGTGTTATTACAGGTGACGTTAAAGATGTTGTATTGTTAGACGTTACACCATTATCATTAGGTATTGAAACAATGGGTGGCGTGTTAACAACATTAATCGAACGTAACACAACAATTCCAACTTCTAAATCACAAGTGTTCTCAACAGCCGTTGATAACCAACCAGCTGTAGATATTCACGTATTACAAGGTGAACGTCCAATGGCTAAAGATAACAAAACATTAGGTCGTTTCCAATTATCTGATATCCCAGCTGCACAACGTGGCGTACCACAAATTGAAGTATCATTTGATATTGATAAAAACGGTATTGTTACAGTTAACGCTAAAGATTTAGGTACTGGTAAAGAGCAAAACATCGTAATCAAATCTTCATCAGGTTTAACTGACGAAGAGATTGAACGTATGGTTAAAGATGCAGAAGCAAACGCTGAAGCAGATGCAAAACATAAAGAAGAAGTTGATACACGTAACGAAGCTGACCAATTAATCTTTAGTGTTGATAAAACATTGAAAGATTTAGAAGGTAAAGTGGATGCTGAAGAAGTAACAAAAGCAGAAGCAGCGCGTGATGAATTGAAAACAGCTCTAGAAGGCGAAGATTTTGAAGACATCAAAGCTAAAAAAGATACTTTGAATGAAATCGTTCAAAACTTATCTGTAAAACTTTATGAAGAAGCAGCTAAAGCACAACAAGGTGCAGAAGGCGCTGAAGCGGGAGATGCTAACTCTGACGTGGTTGATGCAGAATTTGAAGAAATCAACGATGACGAAGATAAAGACAAAAAATAAGTAGTATGATTGTCAGAATAAAAGGCCATGTCCGCATTTTGTGACTATGGTCTTTTATTTGTAACTGGCGTCCTTTGTAATCCCGTGTTAAAGTTATACAATATGTTTAAGGAGTGATGAATTAAAATGGCAAACAAAGATCCATATGAAGCTTTAGGCGTAAGTAAATCAGCCACAGCTCAAGAGATAAAGAAAGCGTATCGAAAATTATCAAAACAGTATCATCCAGACATTAATAAAGATGCTGGCGCTGATGCTAAGTTTAAAGAGATATCAGAAGCTTATGAAATATTAAGCGATGATCAAAAGAAAGCACAATATGATCAATTTGGTCATACTGACCCTAACGCAGGATTCGGCGGTGGTGGTTTCGGTGGAGGCGGCGCAGGTTTTGGCGGCGGTGGCTTCGAGGATATTTTTGAAAGCTTCTTTGGCGGCGGACGCCGTCGTGATCCGAATGCACCACGTGCAGGTCAAGATATGCAATACACAATGCGTTTGAAATTCCGTGAAGCGATTTTTGGTAAAGAAGTTGAAATCAGTTACCGTCGTGAAGAAATCAATGAAAAAACAAAAGAACGTGAAGTGAAAGTTAAAAAACTTAAATTAAAAGTTCCGGCAGGAGTAGATGACGGTCAACAAATGCGCGTTTCAAACCAAGGAGCAGCCGGTTATAATGGCGGCCCTAACGGTGACCTTTATGTCGTATTTGATGTTATCCCAGATGAGTTCTTTGAACGTCATGGTGATGATATTTATGCGGAAGTACCGATAACATTTACTCAAGCGGCATTAGGAGCAGAAATTGAAGTGCCTACGCTACATGGTAATGTCCGATTGAAAATACCAGCAGGTACACAAAACGGTACGAACTTCCGTTTAAGAGGTAAAGGAGCACCGCGCTTACAACGTTCTGGTCATGGTGATCAACACATTCAAGTGCGTGTAGTTGTACCACAAAAACTAACAGACGCGCAACGCAAAGCCATTAAAGAACTTGCTAAAGCAACAGACGGCGACAATGCCAATGACGGTTTCTTTGATAAAATGCGCAAAGCATTTAAAGGTGAATAAAAGCATCTTCATACCCATTTAAAATTGAAGAGATTGGAAAAAATACCATTTTGACGTTATTTGTCAGGATGGTATTTTTGAAATATCACAAATTTTGGTGTGAAGTGCTAGAGATAAATAAAAACGAAAATAGCCCGTTTAATGGCAACGAGCTTGGAAAAAATGAAGGAGGCTATCTGAGCCTGCTGATTTTTTGAAAGAGAGTGAGACATTCGCTGTTGTAGTTGGAGAGAATAAAAGCAAAACCAAATGTTCAGCTACAAAGAAATGCTAATATCGTAGCGAATTTATTCGCTATACGAGAGTGCCATTCCTTTGTTAAAAAAAGTGTAGTGAAAGCACCTTCATACCCAGTTGAAATCTAGCAGGAGTTATGGACTTTTATTAGATAGAACTAGCAAACAATGCTAGCTGTAATAAAAATAAAAGCACCTTTAACCCCGTAAAAACACTTGGTTCATTCTTAAAAGCTGATTTAATTTAACTAAAAAAACAGTGTATTGACATAGTTGTCAATACGCTGTTTTTTTTGTATAACTGGCTACAAGAAGATTGAAATTTTAATTGATTTCGAATGAATTGCTTGATTGGGACTTTCACGCTTTCGATGGATAGGGTACAATCATACAGAGTGCTATATTAAAGGAGATGTTAGTAATGGATTTTATCGAAGTGAGTGTGACAACAACACATGCCGCAATGGATGCGATTTCAAATGTGTTTATGGAAAACGGTGCAAACGGCGTTGCAATTGAAGATAGTGCAGAGATGACACGTGAGCATCCGCAACAATTTGGTGAGATGTATGCATTAGATTCGGAGGACTATCCGAATGAAGGTGTTGTTGTTAAAGCATATTATACAGCTGACGAACATGAAAATACTGATTTTGAAGCCATTCATGAATTAATAAAAGGCCTCGTTCAATATGATATTGATTTAGGACCGATTGATTGGACGCTCACTGAAGTTAAGCAAGAAGAATGGGCTAATGCATGGAAAGAGTTTTATCACCCTGTACAGGTCACAGACAAGCTGACAATCGTTCCAACATGGGAGGAATACACACCTCATTCTGCTGATGAGCATATTATTGAGTTAGACCCAGGCATGGCTTTTGGTACAGGTACGCATCAAACAACGCGTTTATGCCTAGAGGCTGTTGAAAAATATGTTAAAGCTGGAGATGATGTTATTGATGTCGGTACAGGTTCAGGTGTATTAAGTATTTTGGCAGCTAAATTAGGTGCTAAATCTGTCCTTGCGTTAGATCTTGATGATGTTGCTGTGCGTGCTGCACAAGAAAACATTGATTATAATAAAGTTGATGGTGTGGTCGAAGTGACAACTGGTAATTTACTAGAAGGTATAGAACGTAATGCTGAAGTTGTAGTTGCAAATATTTTAGCTGACATTATTTTATTATTCCCTAATGATGTATACCGCGTGTTGAAACCAAACGGTTTATTTATTGCTTCAGGCATCATTGAGGAAAAAGTTGATGAGGTAGCAGCTGCGATTGAAGCAGCTGGAATGACTATTATTGAGCGCGACAACAAGGACGATTGGTTTGTGTTAGTCGCTCGAAAAGAGGCGTAAAATGCAACGTTATTTTATAGACAGTAATGTACCAGAATCACAAAAAATCAGCATAGGCATTCCACATTATCATCACATTATTAATGTGATGCGCCATGTGTCAGGCGATCAGTTGATATTTGTTTTTAACGCAGGTGAAACTTATATTGTAACGATAGAAGAAGTAGAGAAAGAAACAATCAGCTGTCATTTAACTGAGCGATTGGAAAAAACAGTTGAATTGCCAATTGATGTTACATTAGCGTGCGGACTTCCAAAGGGTGACAAATTAGATTTGATTGTGCAAAAAACAACGGAGTTAGGTATTTTTTCGATTCAGCCATTTGAAGCCGAGCGTTCAATTGTAAAATGGGATGAAAAAAAAGAAACGAAAAAACGTCAACGCCTTCAAAAAATTGCTCAAGAGGCTGCAGAACAATCACATCGTGTTCATGTGCCCGAAATTTTACCGTTGTTAACATCAAAAAAATTGTTGCTGGAATTAGCACAGTATACGCATGTTTTTATTGCTGATGAAGAAGAAGCTAAAATAAATGAGCAAAAAGTCTTTAAAAAGCTCTTAAATACGATGAAAATTAATGACAAATTACTTATCATAACAGGTCCAGAAGGTGGTCTTTCTAGAAACGAAGTGACTAGTTATATTGAAAAAGGTGCAATATCAGGGTCTTTAGGTCCAAGAATTTTAAGGACAGAAACAGCGCCACTTTATGCAATGGCAGCAATTTCATATGAATTTGAATTATAAGCGATAAAAAGTTGACGTTTATTTCTTACTATTATATAATTGCATAGAGTGGTTGTTCGTTTAGAGGAATAATCATCTAAGTATTAAAATAATACTTAGCAGTAAATATTGCTTCACGATATTTATTGAGTAACTCCAGTGTGCGGAGGGAGGGTTAAGAGATGTCAAAAACAGTTGTTCGCAAAAACGAATCGCTTGAAGATGCTCTTCGTCGCTTTAAACGTTCGGTATCGAAAACAGGTACTATGCAAGAATTTAGAAAGCGCGAATTTTATGAAAAACCAAGCGTAAAACGTAAGAAAAAATCAGAAGCAGCACGTAAACGCAAGTTCTAATTAGTGAGGATGAAAATTCATGAGTCTTTTGGGACAATTAAATCAAGATATGAAGGATGCAATGCGTGCGAAAGATAAAGCACGATTATCTGTCATTCGAATGGTTAAAGCTGCAATCCAAAATGAGTCTATTAAAAAAGGCGACGAATTGGATTCAGAAGAAGAACTAACCGTGTTATCTCGAGAATTTAAACAACGTAAAGAATCGTTGGGCGAATTTGAAAGTGCAGGCCGCGAAGACTTAGTAGCTGGACTTAATGTCGAGCTTAAAGTTATCGAAGAATATTTACCAACCCAACTTACTGAAGAAGAAATTTTAGCTATTGTCGAAGAAGTTATCGCTGAAACTGGTGCAACATCTAAAGCTGATTTTGGTAAAGTAATGAAAGTTATCTTACCAAAAGTTAAAGGTAAAGCTGATGGATCAGTAATTAGTAAACTTTTACAACAAAAATTATCTTAAGTAAATTAAAACTGTAGAGCCAGGAGAACACTTGTTTTCCTGGCTCTTTTTAAAAAATAATATAAAAGAGGTGAGGCTGATGAGGAAGTCTAAAAAGGTTTTATGGCTCCTTATTGCAAGCGTAGCCGCCATTGCATTTCCTGCTCAACAAGTATTGGCAGCTTCGCAAATGCAATCATCTGCTATGGATCGTATTGCTACGTTTTTAACGCAACCATTGGTTATAGCGGCATTATTAATCCTAGCAGGTCTGAGCTTTGGTATTGAACTTTTCACAAAAGGATTCAGTGCTTTTGGGATCATTGGTTTGATATTTGTTTTTATATATTTCTTCAGTCATATAATGTTGGGTTCCGCTAGTTGGGTGCTCGTTCTCATATTCGTTATTGGTTTTGTGCTTGTCCTGTTAGAAGTAGTTGTACCAGGAGGCATTGTTGGTACATTAGGAGTGTTAGGCGTCCTTATTAGTATTTTCCTAGCTGGTTTTGAAGATTGGTTCACAATCATGATCGCATTAGCATGTGCGCTTCTAGTTATGTGGGCGACTATTTTAATTATGATAAAGGTGTTGGGAAAACGAATGAATATTTTTCGTAAACTTGTGTTAAGAGAATCCACAAAAACAGAAGAAGGTTATGTCTCAAGTGAAAACCGTCCTGAATTAGTGGGTAAATCTGGTAAGACCAAAACTGCCTTGCGTCCTGCGGGAACAATGGTATTGGATGGCAATCTTATCGATGTTGTTTCTGAAGGCGACTTCATTGAAAGCGATGTCACTGTAACAGTAGTTAAAGTAGAAGGTATGCGGGTTGTTGTTAGAAAAGGTGAATAAGTAACTCTTTTTTTTAAAAGATGTCACAAATTTCTGACAGAACCTAAATATAAGCAACTATGAAGAAGCAACATACAATACTAGGAGGTATACACTATGGAAGATTTAATAGCAGGAAACATCGTAATGATTATTTTAGCGATTTTCGTAATAATCTTATTGATGATTATTTTTACAATCGTTCCCGTTGGTTTGTGGATTAGTGCATTAGCTGCAGGCGTTCGTGTCAGCATTACAACATTAATTGGTATGCGTTTGAGACGTGTACGTCCAGGTAGCATTGTTAACCCGTTAATTAAAGCTCAAAAAGCGGGCTTAAATACAACGATTAATCAATTGGAGAGTCATTATTTAGCCGGAGGTAACGTTGACCGCGTCGTGAATGCGCTTATCGCTGCTCACCGTGCAAATATTGAGTTAACATTTGAACGTTCAGCTGCAATTGATTTAGCAGGTCGTGACGTGTTACAAGCAGTTCAGATGTCTGTAAACCCTAAAGTTATTGAAACGCCATTTATTTCAGGTGTGGCAATGAACGGTATTGAAGTAAAAGCAAAAGCTCGTATTACAGTACGTGCTAACATCGAACGTTTAGTCGGTGGTGCTGGTGAAGAAACAATCATCGCTCGTGTTGGTGAAGGTATTGTATCAACAATCGGTTCATCAGTAGAACACAACAAAGTACTTGAAAACCCAGACTTGATTTCTAAAACAGTATTATCTAAAGGTTTAGATGCCGGTACTGCTTTTGAAATTCTTTCAATTGATATTGCGGATGTCGACATTGGTACAAACATTGGTGCTGAATTACAAACAGAACAAGCGGAAGCGGATAAAAATATCGCTCAAGCTAAAGCTGAAGAACGACGCGCTATGGCCGTTGCTTCTGAACAAGAGATGCGTGCAAAAGTAGAAGAAATGCGTGCGAAAGTTGTTGAATCTGAAGCAGAAGTACCTCTTGCAATGGCAGAAGCTTTGCGTAACGGTAAAATCGGCGTTATGGATTATTACAACCTTAAAAATATTGAATCAGATACAGATATGCGTGAAGCGATCAGTCAATTAAATGATTCAAGTGAAGAAAGCAAGAATAAAAAACAATAGCTTTAACATGGAGGCGAAATAATGGAGTTTCTATTGATGATCATCGGTGGTGCGGCTTGGTTAATTACCATGTACCTCGATGACAAGAAGAAAAAAGAGCGCAAAGCTGCCGAACAATCAGCTAAGCAATCGGCACCTGTTCGTCCGCCTGTTGAGACAAAACGTCGTAGTGTTGATCGTAGTCAATCACGTCAAAAACCGACACCTGTTGCTTCTAAAAAGGTAGCTGTTGATGAAGTGCCTGTTAGGAATCGTCGTTCTACCGAAGGACGTCGTCCTGCAGTGCGTGAAAATTCGACTCGACAAGCGGCACTCGATGCCAATCGAGGCAGTCGTCAATCAACACGTAATAATGGTGAGATTAATGAGTCACGTGTATCTCATCGCGCAAGTGCTAAAAAAACAGTTGTTAAGGGACCATTAGCTAAAACTGGGACTTCTCTTTTAGAGAAAGAAAACGTTTTAAAAGGGTTGGTAATGGCTGAGATTTTAGCACCACCAAAAGCGTTGAAAAATAGTAAAGCGAAACATATCTAATTAAAAGGGCACCTAACTTCATTGTTGGGGCCCTTTTTCTATTGATTAAAGAGATAGTTTGGTCAAAAAGAGACTTTTTGCTTACTAAGATTTTGAATGTTGGCGTTATTAGGGTAAAATGGAATAATAAGTCAATTAAAAAGGAGCATAACATATGAATGATACTGCCAATCAACTAACTGATACTTTTGATGTTACAAACACAGAACATGCACAGCTCTTAATTGGTACTAACGATTCAAATATTCGTTATCTCGAAAATTTTTTCAACGTAAAAATTATCACTCGTGGTGGAACTTTTACATTTTCAGGTGAAAGTGAACAAGTGAAGTTTGTGAAGCAAACATTTATTGCAATCAATGAAGTGATTGAGAAACAAATAAATATTGATTTACGCGATGTTACACAAGCCAGTAAAATGGCTGTTAATGGAACAATTGATTTCTTTGCCACATTATACGATGAAGTTATATATAAAACTGTTAAAGGTAAACCAATCCGTCCTAAGACATTTGGTCAAAGACAGTATGTCCATTCGGTAAAAGCTAAAGATATTACATTTGGAATCGGTCCGGCAGGTACAGGTAAAACGTACCTTGCAGTCGTAATGGCTGTGGAAGCTTTGAAAAAAGGCCAAGTGAGCAAGATATTACTAACACGACCTGCTGTTGAAGCAGGAGAAAGTCTCGGCTTCTTACCAGGGGACTTAAAAGAGAAAGTTGATCCTTATTTACGCCCAGTTTATGATGCGTTATATGATGTTTTAGGTAGAGATTCTACCAATCGTTTAATGGATCGTGGTGTGATTGAAATTGCACCGTTGGCATATATGCGCGGGCGTACAATTGATGAAGCATTCGTGATCCTTGATGAAGCTCAAAATACAACAAAAGCCCAAATGAAGATGTTTCTGACCCGATTGGGTTATGGTTCAAAAATGATTGTTAATGGAGATAGTACACAGGTCGATTTACCAAAAGGTGTGATGAGTGGTTTGATTCATTCTGAGCGATTGTTAAAAAATATTAAAGACATCGGTTTTATAACATTCCAAACAGAAGATGTAGTCAGACACCCGCTGGTCGGAAAGATAATTGATGCCTATGGTGCCGAATATCAAGCGCCCAATATAGAGGAGCGTGAAGAGAGCAATGAAAAAGAATAAGAAGCGCCAAGAAAATAAGCGACGGGAGAAATTAACGGCGTTAATAACGCTGTTTACTTTTGCGATTGTTATCGCAGTCGTCCTTAACTTTTCTAGTGCAGTGAGACCTTATCAAATCATTAAAAATGAAGTCTCAACTGCCACTGTCAGAGCGCCTCAAACAGTTGTAGATGATAAAAAAACTGCTAGTGAAAGAGCAATAGCAGGTGATAATGTCCCGGATGTTTATACGATCAATTCAAACATCACGCAAAATCAAAATGATTCTGTTACGGCTTTGTTTACCTCAATCCGTCAAGTGCAATCTGATGAAAAAAAAGCCAAGGCTGCAGCTATAAAGGATAAAAAACAATTCACAGCCTTTGATGAGAAAGAAATTACTACCCGTGTGCGTGCTTTATTATCAAAAAATGATTTAACATTTGAACATACTAATATTAGTGATGATAGTTTTGTTAAGTTATATAAAGTTGCACCTGATAAACTAACTGATTTAGAGACTACAATAGGAAGTGTTATCGCTAAACAACTACAAAAAGGTGTAACAGAAGGCCAACTTTTAAATATTAGAGCAGACCTCCAACTAAACATAAGCGAGTTGGCGATTGCTTCGAATCTACGTTCAGCTGCTTCAGATATTCTTAATGCAGCCATTACTGTTAATAGTTTCTATGACTCTGATGCAACATCTCAGCAACGTTCAGTGGCTGAAAATAATGTGCAACCTGTGCGTATTTTGCAAGGTCAGGTCATTATACAAGAAGGTCAACTTGTAACGGACGATATATACCGTCAGCTCGAGTTATTACACCTAGTCAAATCACAAATGAACATATTACAAATTATCGGGAATACTTTGATAGCAATGGTTATTGCTTTGACAACCTATTTTCTTATCTATCGTGCACGTAAAAAGCGGAAAGACTTTACAATAGCCTTTGTGATATTCACAGCAATTATTAGTTTAAGTTATGCGATGCTGCTAGTTTTCAGGTACATTTCTGAACGTGGCATCGACAATCTCTTTTTTGTACTACCCGTAGTTTTTGTTCCAATGGTACTGCAATTGCTAGGTTATCGTGAACTTCGACTTCTCGGTATCATGCAGATTGTTTTAGCCTCAGTATTAGTTTTACAAAATGCTCAAAATATGGCTAATATTATTTACTTTACTGTTTATATTTTAATTACTGGACTTGTAGCGACGCTAATTTTAAATAAACCAAAAACACGCAATGATTTATTTATCGATTCAATGTATATCACCGCCTTTAATGGTGTTTCAGTCTTTATCATACAATTAATTAACAATACAGCGATTTCAAGTTTATCATTTTGGTGGCCTATCTTTTATGGTATGATAGGAGGGTTGATAGCATTTATACTCAGTTTAGGGCTACAGCCACTCTTTGAAACGATTTTTGGAGTATTATCGCCTAATCGATTACTTGAGCTAGCAAGCCCCTCACAGCCTTTATTAAAACAGATGATGAACGAGGCTCCCGGGACATATCATCACAGTTTAATGGTGGCTAATTTAGCTGAAGCAGCAACTGAGGCAATTGGAGCGGATTCTTTATATACAAGAGTTGCTTGTTATTATCATGATGTTGGTAAAATGATTAACCCCGCCTTTTTTGTTGAAAATCAATATAGCGACAAAAGTCCTCATGATTTGTTAACTGCTGCAGAAAGTCGTGATATTATTATTGAACACGCTTCTGGGGGTGCTGAAATATTAAAACGTCATCATTTTCCACAACCAATAATAGATATGGCACAACAACATCACGGAACAACTATTTTGAAATTTTTCTATCATGCTGAAAAGCAAAATAATCCAGAAGTAGATGAAGCTGATTTTCGATACCCAGGTCCGAAGCCTCAAACGCGTGAAATTGCGGTTGTTAATATCGCGGATTCTGTTGAAGCAGCTGTGCGTTCAATGAAAGCACCTTCGATTGATAAGATGAAGGATTTGATTGAAGCCATTACGACGGATCGTCTTTTAGACGGACAATTTGATGAATGTGAGTTGTCGATGAAAGATATTGTTACTGTAAAGGAAACGTTATTAAAAGTTTTAGTGGGTGTTTATCATCAACGAATTGAATACCCTAAATAAGGATATAGAAAGAAGGTACGGTATGCGTTTTGTAATTGATAGTGTAGATGAAACAGGCAAGTTAAAAGCGACAGAAATTGAAGCTGTTGAAGAATTAATTCAATTTGCTGGTAATAATCTAGCACTCGAAGCGGATAGTGAGGTTTCAATCTCTTATGTTACTAACGAAGAAATACGTGTAATCAATCGTGATTATCGCGATAAAGATGCCCCTACTGATGTTATCTCATTTGCATTAGAAGAGGAAAGTGATGAGGAAGTAACGATTGTTTGGGAAGATGATCAGCCGCAACCACGAATATTAGGAGATATCATTATTTCAATTGATCGTGCAAGAGAACAAGCTGAAAGTTTTGGTCATTCATTTGAGAGAGAAATTGGCTTTCTGGCCTTACATGGGTTGTTGCATCTACTTGGATATGACCACATGGAACCGGGAGAAGAAAAAATAATGTTTGATAAACAAAAAAACATTTTAGAAGCGTATGGTTTAACTCGTGACTAATCAAAAACCAGTGCTGAAATTTAAAAACAAAACCTTTAGACGTTCATTCCGGTTAGCGTTTAACGGTATCAAACTTGTTTTTAAATACGAAAAAAACATGAAGGTGCATTGTCTTGCTAGTGTTCTAATTGTGATTTTCGGTTTATTTTTCAGCCTGAAGCAAACAGAATGGCTTTTCCTTGTTATTGCAATAACAAGTGTTATTTTTGCAGAAATGGTCAATACAGCGTGCGAACGTATTGTTGACCTCTGCACTTCAGAATATAACGAATTAGCTAAACAAGCTAAAGATATTGCAGCGGGAGCAGTATTGATTGCGACTATTGGTGCTGTGATTACAGGAAGCGTCATTTTTATTCCGTATTTAATTGAATGGCTTACAAACTAAAAGGAGTGATTGATAATGCAAACACTACAATTGATAGAAGAAGCGAAAGCTGCTCGTGAACGTGCCTATGTACCTTATTCTAAGTTCAAGGTAGGCGCAGCGTTAATGACAAAAGAAGGCAAAGTTTATGGTGGATGTAATATTGAAAATGCATCCTATGGCCTGACAAATTGTGCTGAAAGAACAGCAATTTTCAAAGCTGTTTTTGAAGGGGAACGCACTTTTGAGAAAATGGTAATTGTTGGAGAAACTGATGGACCAATTTCTCCTTGCGGTGCTTGTCGACAAGTGATTGCCGAGTTTTGTGAGCCTGACATGCCAGTAATTTTAACAAATCTTAATGGAAATACACAAGAAACAACTGTGAGCGAACTATTACCAGGCGCTTTTACAGGAAAGGATATGAACTAACTATGACAAAAGAAGGTTTTAAATCAGGATTTGTGGCGATTATTGGTCGTCCAAACGTTGGGAAATCAACGTTAATGAATCATATTGTAGGGCAAAAAATTGCTATTATGAGTGATAAAGCACAAACAACACGTAATAAAATTCAAGGAGTATATACAACAGATACTGCTCAAATGGTATTTATCGATACGCCGGGGATACATAAACCTAAGCATAAATTAGGTGATTTTATGGTTAAGAGTGCTTTAAGTACATTACGTGAGGTAGAAGTAATTTACTTTATGGTAAATGCAATGCAAAAATTGGGCCCTGGGGATGAATTTATCATTGATAAATTGCAATCAGTAGTTGGCGAAACACCAATTTACCTAGTAATTAATAAGATTGATCAAGTACACCCAGATTATTTGATGGGCTTTATTGATGAGTATCGTCAATTATTAGACTTCACAGAAGTTGTACCAATTTCTGCTCTTGAAGGAAACAATGTACAAAATCTTTTAAGCATCACTGAGAAACAACTTTCAGAGGGGCCAATGTACTACAGTGAAGATCAAGTAACAGATCACCCAGAACGTTTCATTATCTCTGAATTAGTACGTGAGAAAGTGCTTGAATTAACTCGTGAAGAAATTCCTCATTCTGTGGCTGTAACAACTGATAAAGTTCGTCAAGAAAATGATGGCGAAAAAATTCATGTTATGGCAACGATCGTGGTTGAGCGTTCGTCACAAAAAGGTATTATCATTGGTAAACAAGGTTCAATGTTAAAACAAATTGGTACAAAAGCGCGTAAAGATATTGAAATTTTACTAGGCTCAAAAGTTTATTTAGAGTTATGGGTAAAAGTTCAAAAAGATTGGCGTAATAAAGAGCTTTATTTAAATGATTATGGTTTTAATAAAGACGAATACTAGGATAGACTTGAAAAGCCCTGACTCTAAGTCAGAGCTTTTTTTCTTTGTTGTGAGTGAACGGTTTGGACTTGTTTTTAAACTGTCTCTATCAACTGTCAAACAACTCCTGCAAAATTAAAAAAACACTACCTTGACAAAGTAAGTCAAAATAGTGTTTCATTCAATTTATCTGTTGTTGAGCCAGAGTGCTTTGCTTTATTTAAAGCGTGGCTTCTGCTTTAAATTTTTCTAACAAAGGAATGGTACTCTTAAGTAATTAACATAAGGAGTGGTACTCGCTTGCGCTCCGTCCCATACTGTCCTTGTAAAGCGAATAAATTCGCAACAATCTCAGCACCCATACTACTCTCGTAAAGCTCATGAATTCGCAACGATATTAGCAATTTATTTGGAGCTGAACGTTTGATTTTGCTTTTAGTTTTTTCTAACTACAACAGCCAATGGCTTATTCACTTTCAAAAAAATCAGCAGGCATAGATAGCCTTCTTCATTTTTCTCCAAGCTAGTAGCCATTTAACAAGGTGCTTTCGTTTTTATTTCATTTCTAAAAGATGTTGTTTTAACTCAGTTTCCATTTGTAACAATTCTTTTTCAGCGGATTG
>NZ_JAFYUW010000134.1:0-6977 GCF_017549435.1 Brochothrix sp. | reverse complement strand
CCAATTGGAACCGTCGCTATTGTTTCTTTTAATGGCGCATGATCAATATAACCTCTTGGGTAACGCATAGCAATGGGCCCCTCATAAGCAAAACCTGTGCGCATTAAAACTTGCGCTTCGGCTGCATCTTTGGGCATCATTACCACTAAATCGGGAACGGCCATTAAAAAAGATACATCATAAATACCTTGATGTGTTTCACCATCAGCTCCAACTAAACCACTACGGTCAATACCAATAAAAACATTGGTGGATTGACGGCATACATCATGTATCAGCTGATCATAAGCTCTTTGTAAAAAAGTAGAATAGATTGATACAAATGGTTTTAAGCCATTCATTCCCATTGCAGCAGCCATCGTCATCGCATGTTGTTCGGCAATACCGACATCAAAAAAGCGGTTAGGAAAACGACGTTGAAATTTTTCTAGCTGTGATCCTACACTCATTGCAGGTGTTATCGCAACAATCGCCTCGTCTTGCTGTGCAAAATCAATTAAAGTATCACTAATAAATTCTGACCAATTTTGCATTTTAGCGATAGTTTTTAGATTACCCGTTGCGATATCATATGGAGCTACACCATGCCAGATACCACGTTGGTCTTCTTCGGCTGGTAAGTAACCTTTACCCTTAACGGTTAATACATGTAAAATAACTGGACCCTCTACCTGTTTACTTTTTTCTAAAAAATAACTTAGCGACTGAATATCATGACCATCTATCGGACCAATATATTTTAATCCTAACGATTCAAAAAAAGGAGCAGTTCCCTCTGCATCATTCATATTGTGAATAAACGGTTTTGTTCTAATGCTTTGTAACATCTTATGGAGTGCGCCAACATTAGGTGCAATCGACATACCATTGTCGTTAAGTACAATGGTTATATTTAACTGTTTATCACCGATTGTTTGCAAAGCTTCATAAGCGAGTCCGCTGGTTAAGGCACCATCACCTATAATTGGGACAATCGCATGTGATTGTTTGAATAAGTCACGAGCAATCGCAAAGCCACTTGCAGCAGATAATGATGTTGAGCTATGACCAGATTCCCAAACATCATGTAACGATTCACTTCTTTTAGGAAAACCATCTAAACCATCGCATTGACGTAACGTATGGAAATGATTGCCTCGCTCTGTCAAAAGTTTATGAACATAAGCTTGATGACCTACGTCCCAAATCAATTTATCTTTAGGACTTGTATACACACGATGAAGCGCAATAGTTAATTCAACAACGCCAAGATTTGGTGCCAAATGACCACCTGTCTCTGCGAGAGATTCAATTAAAAATTGACGAACAGCGCTTGCTTGCTGTGTAAGTTCTTCAAAAGACGCCACTTTCAATTGTTCTGGTGTTAACCATTTTTGGTACGCTCCCATTGTGTTTATTCAACTCCTTATCTCTCTATGCATCGCGTTCAGCAATTAAAGCCGTTAGTGCTTCTAAGTTTGTTGTATCTTGATGTAACTGCGACAGTAATTCATACGCCTCTGATGTATAGTTAGCTAGCTCTTTTTGTGCGCCTTCTAACGTTAACAAAGATGTATAGGTGCTTTTATTGAGTACTTGATCTGCACCTGTATTTTTACCCATTTTTTTAGAATCACCAATGACATCTAAAATATCATCTTGAATTTGAAAGGCGATTCCGATTTTCTTAGAGTATTCCTCTAAGATTCTGTACTCATCTGAACTTGCTTTGCCTATAATAGCTCCGCTACAAACACTTGCCGTTAATAAGGCGCCTGTTTTTTGACTGTGTATTTCAGCTAAAGCTTCCAACGATACCGTTGTTTTTTCAGCCTCTATATCAGCTTGCTGCCCACTAATCATACCTGAGGGACCTGCAGATTGAGCATAGAGCTGGATGAGCTTAATTCGAGTTGTATCATCTATTTCTGGTGCTTCTGCTAAAAGTTGGAATGCTAGTGTCAATAAACCATCACCTGCTAAAATAGCAGTGGCTTCATCAAAAGCTTTATGGCTTGTTAAGCGACCTCTGCGATAATCATCATTATCCATCGCTGGTAGATCATCATGTATTAACGAATACGTATGAATCATCTCCATCGCAATCGCAGGTATCATTGCTTTATCTAGTTCTTTTTCAAATAAACCAAATGTTGCTAATAACAGCAGTGGACGAATGCGTTTTCCACCTGCGGATAACGAGTACTTTAGTGCTTCTTGGTGGCGTGATTCAACATTTTGTAATGTTTCAATTGTTTTTACAAGTGCTTGGTCTAATTTAACTTTACTTTCTTTTGAAAAGGTTTCAAAACTCATGCTTCTGGCTCCTTCATTTCAAAATCAGTTGTTTCACCATCAGCTTGCACAAGTTGTACCATTTTTTCTTCTGCATTTTTTAATTGTTTCTCACAAAGTGCCGCTAATTTCACACCATTTTGATAAAGGTTCATTGCTTCTTCGAGGCCAATTTCATTATTTTCTAATTGTTTGACAACATTATCAAGCTGTATCATTGCTTCCTCAAACGTTACATTTGTTTCCTCATTCATTAGATGCCATCTCCTTATCAGTTACTGTTGCTTTAATTATACCATCACTCAGACGAATCTGAAGCGTTTCATTAATAGCGACTTCTTCTACACTTTTAACCATTTTATGCTGTTGTGTTTCAATCAAAGAGAAACCACGTTTCATGACTTGCATCGGGCTTACTGCTTCAATTTTCTCTACCACATGTGCAAGCGCTAAGCGTTTATCATCTATTTGTTTACGATAGTTTTTGGTCAGTTGCTGTGATTGATTTTCCCATTTTTCATGATATCGTTGAATTCTATCAGCCGGACTAGCTTGTAATAAACGCCAATTAACACGTTCTAAGGCAAATTTTTGTTGGCTTACTTTACCTTCTAACAAATTGCTTAAACGCTGCTTATAGTTATCTATGCGCTGATAGTTTTGTTCAATGATACGTTGCGGTTGATGTGCCGCTAAAGCATTACGATGAACAAGTAAACGTTGATTTTTCATTGCAATGATATGTTTCATTGATTGTGCAAGTTGTTGTTGAGTTGTCAGTACATTTGTTAAGATATCAACCGTTTGTCTTACTGCTATTTCCGCTGCAGCAGTGGGTGTTGGCGCTCGATAATCAGCCGCATAGTCACTCAACGTTGTATCCGTTTCATGTCCCACAGCAGATATTATAGGAATCCGTGATTCATAGATAGCACGTACAACTTTTTCTTCGTTAAACGCCCACAGATCCTCAATAGAACCACCGCCACGACCTACAATAAGCACATCAATCTCTGGCGAGAATACCCCTGCGCGCTTTATTTGATGACTGATTTCATCAATCGCTTTATCGCCTTGAACCGCCGCTGGAAAAAGTACGATTTCTGTTTGTGGAGAACGACGTTTTAATGTTGTAATAATATCACGCACCGCTGCTCCAGTTGGAGAAGTAATAACACCAATGCGTTTAGGGTAGGTGGGTAACACTAATTTATGTGATACATTGAAAACACCTTGCTCTGTCAAACTCTTTTTTAATTGTTCAAACCTCACAAATAATGCCCCGACGCCATCTGGTTGCATATCTTCAACGTAAAATTGGTAGTTGCCACCGCGCTCAAAAACATCAACACGTCCCTGTATCAGAACTTTCATTCCATCTTCTGGTTGAAAATTAATTTTTTGTGCTGCTTTTGCAAACATCACAGCTCTAATTTGAGCCTTCTCGTCTTTTATCGTCAAATAAAGATGCCCACTTGCTTGGCGTTTGAAGTTCGAAATTTCACCTTGAACATATACTTTTTTTAAATAAGGATCCGAACTGAATTTTCGAGCAATATAACCTGTCAATAATGTTACTGATAAATAATTCGCCGACATTCTCGGACACCTCATCTTTCGTTTTTATCTATAGTTGAATGGATTGGTATCCACTTGAGAAGCAATAAAACTAATTGAGTGCTGTTCTTGCAAGAGTGTAATTAAACCGTTAATCATAATTTTTTCAATGGTATGACCGGCATCGATTACGGGAAAGTCTAATTCCATTGCATCATGCCCTAGATGGTAATAGATATCCCCCGTAATTAAAACGTCTGCTTTTGATAACGCTGCTGTGCGAATGTAGTTGTTACCATCACCACCAAGGATTGCGACTGTTTTAATTTCGCGATCAGCTGGACCAATAAAACGAACACCTGGCAAGTCCCATAATTTTTTGACTTGTTCGCTCAAAGCAGAAACAGTCGTCACTTCTGCTAATTCACCAATACGGCCAATACCATAATCAACCTGATAACGCTCGGTTGTTTTCTCTAAATAGGTGATAGACTGTAATTCTAAAGACTGTGCCAACATATCATTAACACCGCCCTCTGCTACATCTAAATTAGTATGAGCAGCAAAAACTGCGATATCATGTTTCAATAGTTTCGCAATCAAACGTCCACGTGATGTGCTTGTATCAATATTTTTAATTGGTACATATAGTAACGGATGGTGCGCAATAATCATATTTACACCCTTAGCAATTGCTTCATCAACAACAGTTTCTAAAACATCTAACGTTACCATCACCTTTGTAACAACTTGCATTTCATCACCAATATGTAAACCAATCGGGTCTTTCCCTAATTTAAGTTCTGGTGGTGCTATACGTTCCATACTTTTTACAATATCACCCACTGTTACCATTATGCTAACACCTCGTCAATCTCCTGAATGCGCTGCTGTAAAGTTGTAATTTTCGCATGGCTTGCTTCATTTTGACTGCCTTTTTCAATTCGTTTAATGATTGTTTGTAATGTAGTTCGTTCACTCTTCCAAAATTTTATGAATGTTGTTGATTTTTCATTTTGTAAAAATGGACCAAATTTTATTTCATTGGTGTTGTAAGAAACTGTCGTTGCACTTTTTTCAAGTACAAGAATTTCATATATTTTTTCATCTTCTTCTAAAATAGTTTCAGATATAATTTGATACTGATTGAGTTGTGCCCACTCTCGGATCGAATTTGCCGCTACGTTGGGTTGCAATATCAAACGCATGTTGTCTGTTAAACGTTGTGGTTCTGCTTCTAGTATTGAACGTATCAGCGGGCCACCCATTCCAGCAATAACAATTGTATTAATTTTATCCTCTGAATTTATAACTGCTAATCCATTACCTTTACGAACGCTAATATCTTTTGTGAGTGCAAGACCTTGAACGTGTGTACACGCAGATTGATAAGGTCCCTCAACAACTTCACCAGCTATCGCAAACACAGCCTTCTTCTCAATTATTGCATAACATGGTAAGTATGCATGATCAGAACCTATATCCGCAACTCTTGCTTTTTCTGGGAAATAATCCACAACTGTTTTTAAGCGTTGTGATAATTCACGCTCATTCATTATCAACACTCTCCTCATCAATTACACTTATATCACGCGTTCCAGCATGATAACCTGCCAAACGTCCTGTAACAAGCGCACAAGTAATGTTAAAACCACCTGTGTAGCCATGAATATCTAAAATTTCACCACTAAAATAAAGACCTGCAATTTTCTTACTTTGCATTTCTTTAGGAATAATTTCTTTAACAGATACACCACCACCAGTTACAAATGCTTTATCAAAGTCATAGGTACCTTTTACAACAAAACGGAAATCTTTTAAGACACTCGCTAGCTGCACCCATTTTTTAGGAGATATTGCCACACACATCTCTTCTGGATCAATTTCTAAACGCTCAATAAAAAATAGTAATAAACGTTCTTGTATTAACCCTTTCAATGCATTTTTCACTTGTTTTTTAGGATCATTTTTAACGCGTTGCATAATATCTTCTTCTAAATCTTTTAATTTCAAATCGGGAAACTGATCTAATTTCATTGTAACTGTATCTACTTTGTATTTTTCTTTTGTTTTAATAACAAAAGAGCTACATCTTAATGCCGCAGGTCCAGATATACCAAAGTGAGTGAAAATCATATCCATTTTATGAGTGACAACGACTTTATTTTTAGGATTCAACACAGTTAAATCTATTTCTCTTAATGAAATACCTTGTAACGTTTTGTCCAAAATAAAAGGTTCATCCGATAAAATTGGAACTTCAGTTGGAAAAAGTGGCGTAATTTTATGCCCGGCTTCTTTAGCCCAAGCATAACCATCGCCAGTTGATCCCGTTTTTGGTACAGCTTGGCCACCGACAGACACAACAACATTAGGAGTGTATACTTTATCTCCTCGAGTTGTCTCAACATAATCGATGGTTTGATTTTTATAGTGTATTTTTTTCACAGGACAATCTTGCCAAATAGTAATATCTAGCTCTTCCATTCGTTGCGCTAATGCCTCTAATACATCTCGTGACTTATTCGTTGTCGGAAACATGCGACCATGATCTTCTTCTTTAAGACCTACACCCACTGATTCAAAGAAACTAATTATATCTTCGTTATCATACATCGCAAATGCACTATATAAGAAACGACCATTTCCCGGAACGTGTTTAATTATTTCGTCTACTGGCAAGCGATTTGTAACATTACATCTGCCACCACCTGACATCACTAGTTTACGCCCTAGTTTATGTCCTTTTTCTATAAGTAAAACTTTTTTCCCTTGCTCTGACGCTGCAATCGAAGCCATTAAACCCGAAGGGCCGCCTCCGATAACAACAACATCAAAATTCACCAAATATTCCACCTCAAACTCATTTATTATTTATCCTTATTTTAGCATATTTACCCCTATAATTATAGCGTTCACTGAGAACAGCTATTGTTAATGTGTATCTGCTCTTCACTATTTTTTTTATAAAGCTACAAAAAAAACACCCTTTCAGGTGTTTTCGTTTGCTTGGCAACGTCCTACTCTCACAGGGGGAAACCCCCAACTACCATCGGCGCTAAAGAGCTTAACTACTGTGTTCGGGATGGGAACAGGTGTATCCTCTTTGCTATCGTCACCAAACTTATTCTCTTCATTAACTTTGT
>NZ_JAFYUW010000133.1:0-8839 GCF_017549435.1 Brochothrix sp. | reverse complement strand
TGAAGCGTCTGACAACGCTTTTTCAGCTGCTTCAAAACCTTCTGCTGCTTGGATTGCTTCATATTGAGGCCAAGTGAAAACAACATCGCCGTACTCACGCTCAGCTAACTCATATCCCCAACGTTTAAAACCGCCCTCAGTGAATTTCATGATATTACCTTTATGTATAAGTGTTACCGATGGACGCTTATGTGCAAGAGCATAGTCAATCGCAGCTCTAATTAAACGTTCTGACCCTTCTTCTGAAACAGGCTTCACTGCAAAGGCCGCTGTATCTGGGAAACGAATTGTTTTTACAGCTAATTCATTGATTAAAAAATCACGTAACTTATGATTTTCTGGTGTATTCACATCAAATTCAATCCCGGCATAAATATCCTCTGTGTTTTCACGGAAAACAACAATGTCCGTATTTTCAGGTTTCTTTAAGGGTGAAGGGACACCAGCCATATAGGTGACTGGTCTTAAACAGACATACAAATCTAACTGTTGACGCAGCGCAACATTTAGCGAGCGTATCCCACCACCAATCGGTGTTGTTAAAGGCCCTTTCAAAGCAACAAGGTGCTCTTTAATTGCTGTCACCGTTTCTGTCGGCAACCATTCTCCAGTTGCATTAAACGCTTTTTCTCCTGCTAAAATTTCTTGCCATGCAATGGTACGCTCTGAACCATATGCTTGTTTTAAAGCAGTGGTAATTACACGTTTACTGGCTTTCCATATATCTGGTCCAATACCATCACCTTCGATGTAAGGCACAATCACTTCATTAGGTACCTGGAGTCCTTTTTCTGTCATTTTCACAGATGTTGCTGTCATTTTTTCTCCCCCTTAACGTTCGTTTACTGGAATATAAGTATTACCAATTTGCCCTATGTATTCTGCACGTGGACGAATTAAGCGATTATCCTCATATTGTTCAATGATATGTGCAGACCATCCTGCAATACGACTAACAGTAAATATGGGTGTGAATAAGTCTTTATCAATTCCCATACAGTGGTATACTGTTGCCGAATAAAAATCGACATTAGGTTTGAGTCCTTTTTTCTCAAGCACATATTTTTCAACGGCAACACTAATGTCATACCATTTAGTTTCACCTGTGACACTTGTCAGTTCTTCACACATATCGCGAAGATACTTAGCACGCGGATCACCTGATTCATAAACGCGATGTCCAAAACCCATAATTTTTTCTTTTTTAGCTAATTTATTATCAAGATACGCTTCGACATTTTTCACATCGCCAATTTCAGCTAACATGACCATTACTTGCTCATTAGCGCCACCATGTAAAGCACCTTTTAATGAGCCAATCGCCGCTGTAACGCCTGAATAAAAATCAGATAAAGTCGCGACACATACGCGTGCTGAGAAGGTAGAAGCATTCATTTCATGCTCTGCGTGCAATACCAACGCTCGATTCATTGCTTTTTCATGCAACTCACTTGGTTCTTCACCAGAGAGCATGTATAAAAAGTTTCCAGCTAAGCTCAAATCTTCACGTGGTTCAATCGGTACTTCATCTTTACGCATACGTGAATAAGCAGCTACAAGAGCTGGCATCTTCGCTACTAGTTTCATGGCTTTCGAATAATTAGAAAGATTTGAATCCCCCTCAGAATCAGTATCGTATACGCCTAACATTGAAACCATCGTGCGCATGACACTCATTGGATGCACCTGCTTATGTGCAATGACAGCAAGACTTGCAATAATGGAATGACCTAATTTCATCTCTCTATTCAAATGTTCTTTAAAAATTGATAACTCACGTTGGTTTGGTAAACGATAGTACCACAATAGATAAATAACTTCTTCAAATGATGCATTTTCAGCTAAATCCCCAATATCGTAACCCACATAAGTTAAGCGGTCATCAATAATTGAACTGATCTTTGTTTGGTTGGCTATAACGCCCTCTAAACCACGAATAATTTCGCTCATCTGTTCATTCCTCCCTTATTCTCCCTATACAACTTCTTACTCTATTTAGTTCATCTTGAGTTTATATTTCAGACTTTTCGTTATTTTCAGACGAATTTAGTGAGAACCCTTTCAAAATGCTATAAATTTCATTTTACCTTAACTTCCTCAACAAAACAATTACTTATTGATTTTATGTTTATAGATAAGCTGTGCTTATCACTGTCTTTAATTATTACTCGGCTTTATCTAATGTTCTGAAAATTCGAACTTTTGAGTATAAAAAACCAGACAGCTAAATAATGTCTGTCCGTTGGTTTTTATATTTATTAGAATTTTTCAGTTAAAATACCTGCCTATCATTTATTTTCAGTTTACTTAACAAAGTAGGTTATACATTGCATAACCAGGTAAGTCATACCACTTGCAATAACAGGTCCTGCGGCAACACCTTTAAGAAAGACAACACCTAAAATAGTTCCCATAACAAGCGCAACTGTCACTTGTGGATCAGTACCCATCAATTTTATACCCCGTGCGCTTAGCATCGCCACAACAATACCTGAACCTAAAGCTACCCAACCAATCGGTGTTTTAAATGCCTCATAAAGATCTTTAAATCCTATTTGTCCCGTTGCAATCGGAATCAGGATCGCTATTGTTATGATTGTAACACCCCAATGAATGCCCTTTGATTGAATAAAACTCATTATTTTTGTACCATCTAAAAACAATTTCAACAGCATAACAACAACGGTAGCAATCAACAGTGACTGATTTTTTGCGACGATTGCAATGACAAGAATACAACTTAAAAATAAAAATGCTTGTGTGAACATTGCTTAACGCTCCTTATTTTTCTTCATAATCAAATGTTTTTTCTTTACGCGTTGTTTGTTGACCAAAAGTCGTTACTTTAAATTTAGTTTGAATAACGTTACTCCCTTTTGCTGTAATCATTGGCAAAATTAATTTACGAACAAATGGTAATAGCAATAATAAACCAATAATTGTTGTAATAAAGCCTGGTACAACTAAGAGGATACCTGCAATAAATAATGCTAACTTATCTGCGATTTTGGTGCTTACGCCATCTAATTTTTGTACTTGTGTAATAAAAAGTCTTAACGATTGCCATTGGATAATGATTACCACAACGCCAATTGCTGTTGATATCAATTCGAGTAAAAAGATTCGTCCGAATGATAGATAATGCCCCACAACCATATAGGCACCAATTTCTGCAATGACATAAAGGCACCAATAGCCCAAGAGTTTTTTCATAGTATCACCTCAATTATTAGGTTATTATAACATATTTTAGCAAATTTTTAGTTTGAAACACATTAATGTAAATAGAAAAAAAGCTCACCTAACAGATGTTAGGTGAGCTTTTGATTACTATCTTATGAGTTATTACTCAGCAATAGAAATTTTAAGTAAGTTAGTTGTTCCTGTTACACCAACTGGTACACCAGCAGTAATGATTACTAAATCGTCTTTTTCAACGAATCCAGCAGCTACTGCTTCTTTAGTTGATGAAGCGAACATTTCGTCAGTACCACTTGGTACTTCAACTAATTTAGGATAAACACCCCAAGAAAGAGACAAGTTGTTAAATGCTTCTTTGTTGTATGTTAATGCTAAGATAGGAGCTTTTGGACGGAATTTAGAAATCATGCGAGCAGTGTGACCACCAGTAGTAGCGGCAACAATTACTTTAATTCCTAAGTTACGAGCTGTATGTGCAACAGCTTGACCAATTGCTTCAGTTGTTGAAGATTGACGGTTGATTTTCAAGTATGCTTTATCTTGATCTTCGATTACATGTTCAGTACGGATTGCAATACGAGCCATTGTCGCAACAGCTTCTGCAGGATATAATCCAGCAGCAGTTTCGCCTGAAAGCATGATAGCATCTGTACCATCGTAGATAGCGTTAGCTACATCACTTGCTTCAGCACGTGTTGGACGTGGGTTGCTTTGCATTGAATCTAACATTTGTGTTGCAGTAATAACTGGTAATCCTAAAAGATTACATTTTTTAATCAAAGCTTTTTGGATAATTGGAACTTCCTCAGCTGGTACTTCAACACCTAAGTCACCACGAGCAACCATTAATCCTTGAGAAACTGCTAAGATTTCGTCGATGTTATCAACGCCTTCTTGGTTTTCAATTTTAGGAATAATTCCAACGTGTGCAGCATTTTCTTCATCAAGAATGTTACGGATTTCTAATACATCGTTTGCAGTACGAACGAATGATGCAGCGATAAATGTTGCGCCATTACGAACACCGAAACGGATATCTTCTGCATCTTTTTCAGTGATACCAGGTAATTTAATACTTGCATTAGGAACGTTAACACCTTTTTTACTTTTAAGGATACCGTCGTTTAAAACTTTAGTAACGATTTCGCCGTTTGCTTTATCTAATTCAAGTACTTCTAACCCTACTAAACCATCGTCTAATAAGATTGAACCACCGATTTCAATGTCGTTAATTAAACCAGGATAGCTTACTGAGAATTTTTCACGTGTTCCAGCAACTTCTGTCATTGACACACGTACGATATCGCCAGTTTGGAAAGCAACTTTTCCATCTCCACCCATGTTATGTGTACGAATTTCAGGACCTTTTGTATCCAATAAGATTGGAACGCTTTTACCTGAAATTTTTTCAGCTTCATGGATGTTTTTGATACGAGCACCGTGCTCTTCAAAATCACCGTGTGAGAAGTTAAGACGAGCAACGTTCATGCCGTTGTTCATTAACTCAACTAATTTTTCTACAGATTCACTTGCAGGACCAATTGTACAAACAATTTTTGTTTTTTTCATTAATAAAATCCTCCTAATTTATATTGCTTAACTTTAACTCTAAAGAAATACGCCTCTATCATTGTAACCTATTATGAAAAAATTTTCATCTTTTTTCAAAAACATATGAAAAGCCCGAAGTTGAAAACTTCGAGTCCTTTCCTTTAGATTGATAACTCTTTTGAGAGTTCAAAGAGACGATGATCGATTTGACTTTTGTTTTTCAAGACATCTGTAATGTCATTTTCAACAATTTGGTTTGCAACGATACCGACTGCTAAACCGCCTTTGCCTTCTAATAATAATTCAACAGCACGCCCACCTAAACGACTAGCTAATACACGATCAGCTACAGTTGGGTTACCACCACGTTGAATATGACCTAAAACTGATGCACGACTATCAAAATCACCGTGTTTATCAAGTTCTGCAGCAAATGCAGGACCAGACATTACGCCTTCAGCTAAAACGATAATACTGTGCGCTTTACCACGTGCACGACGCACATTAAGTTGTTCGACAATTTTTTCAATATTAAATTCTTCTTCAGGTACAACAATCACATCCGCACCACCTGCAATACCAGCATACAAAGCGATATCTCCACAGTTACGACCCATAACTTCAATAATAAATGTACGATCATGAGATGATGCTGTATCACGAATACGGTCAATTGCATCTAAAGCAGTATTACAAGCTGTATCAAAACCAATTGTAAAATCAGTTCCTGAAATATCATTATCGATTGTTCCTGGTAAACCAATCGCATTAAAACCACGTTTTGTTAGAGCCTCAGCTCCGTGATATGAACCATCACCACCGATAACAACTAGCGCCTCGATACCGAATTTTTCAAGTTGTTCAATAGCTTTTAATTGACCTTCTTCAGAAGCGAATTCTGGATAACGTGCAGAGTGTAAGAACGTACCACCACGTTGAATATAGTCACCTACATCACCTAGTTTTAATTCTTTAATATCCCCATTAACTAACCCACGGAAACCATATTTTACACCAAAGACTTCCAATCCTTCATAAATTCCTTTACGAACGACTGCGCGGACTGCTGCATTCATACCTGGAGCGTCCCCACCACTCGTTAGAACTGCTATTCGTTTCATCAATCATCGTCCTCTCTTATGTACTACATTCCTGACAACTTACTGTCCGTATACTGACTTAAGTTATCTTTCACATCTATTATATTATAATTAGACCCTTTCAGCAATCGATGATACGTATAAAAATAAGCTCTAAGGCCTGTTATCACAACTTTTCATACATATAATACAGGGAAAACGGTTACATAAAAACCGTCTTTTCCTCTCTACATAGGCAATACCACGCTCTATTGGCCTATTCCATTTTTAAATGTTTCAAATTATTGGCTTTTTGCACTTATTCCTTTAAAAAACGACTAATTATGCTTTTTCAGAGCAAGAACGCAAAAAACTGCAGGACATTAAGTCACTGCAGTTGCAGAATGTAGAAATATAATAGCTATTAATTCTCTGTATACTTGCCAATCTTGCGCAGTTGTTGATAGCGGTCTTCTCGCAAACTCGGACCATCCATCGTTAACAATTCTTTTAGATGACGATCAAGCATCGTGTCTATCATAATTGCTTGTTGCGTTGCATTATGATGCGCACCACCTTTTACTTCTTCAATCACTTCATCAATGATGCCCAATTTTAATAATTCTGGGGAAGTAATATGCATTGCTTCCGCTGCTTTTTTAGCAAGCGTGGCATCTTTCCATAAAATAACCGCGCCACTTTCTGGTGAGATAACAGAATACGTGCTGTTTTCCAACATCAATATACGGTTACCTACACTAATACCTAAGGCACCACCACTTCCGCCTTCACCAATGACAATACAAATAATTGGGACTTCATAGCTTGCCATTTCAAAAAGGTTGCGTGCAATCGCTTCACTTTGACCACGTTCTTCCGCAGCTTTACCTGGATAAGCACCTTTCGTATCAATAAACGTAATGATTGGGCGTTTAAACTTATTCGCCTGATCCATTAAACGTAATGCTTTACGGTAACCTTCTGGATGAGGCATACCAAAATTACGCGCTAAATTTTCTTTCGTATCTTTACCACGTTGATGACCAATAACTGTTACTGGCATGCCTTTATAACGCGCAATACCTCCAACAATAGCTGCGTCATCACCAAAACGACGGTCCCCATGCAATTCCATAAAATCAGTAAATAACAATGGAATATAATCTAATGTGGTTGGACGTTCAGGATGTCGCGCAACTTGTACACGATCCCATGAACCCATATCACTATATACTTCAGTCTCTAATTTTGAAAGACGCTCTTCTAATTGATTTATTTCGGCTGATAAATCAATATTGGTTTCTTTGGTATAATTCTTCAATTCGATAATCTTATTACGCAATTCTAAAATTGGTTTTTCAAATTGTAAATCTGCTCCCATTATTTATCACCCGCTTTCGTATGGAATGATACCAAGAATCCCAATTTTTCACGTAACTCTAGACGTGGAATAACAGCATCTAATTGTCCTGTTTTTAACAAGAATTCAGCTGTTTGAAAATCTTTAGGCAGTTTTTCTCTTACTGTTTGTTCAATAACACGGCGTCCGGCAAACCCAATAAGAGCGGCTGGTTCGGCAAAGTTAAAATCACCTAAAGAGGCAAAACTTGCTGAAACACCACCTGTCGTTGGATAAGTCATGACAATGATTGATAAACCACCAGCGGCGCTTAAGCGTTCTAGTGCTGCAGATGTTTTTGCCATTTGCATCAATGACAACATACCTTCTTGCATACGCGCACCACCTGATGCTGTAAATATAATCACTGGCACCTGACGTTTCTCAGCAGCTTCGATAGCGCGTGTGATTTTTTCACCAACGACACTCCCCATACTTCCCATACGGAAAGAAGAGTCCATTACTGCTAGCATACAACCATTACCTTCTATTTCACCATAACCTGTTACAACAGCTTCATTTAGCCCTGATTTTTCTTTATCACTTTTGATTTTTTCCATGTAACCAGGAAAATCCAACGCATTAGTTGTTGTCACTTCCGTATCAATTTCAACAAAGGTACCTTCATCTACTAAATTTTGAATACGTGCATGTGCCTTAATTGTATGATGATGCCCACAATGAGGACAGACCATTTCGTTTTTCTCAATTTCTTTAGCGTACATTATTTTTTGGCACCCAGGACATTTTTTCATAATGCCTTCTGGAATATCTTTAGCCGCAGCTTCGCTGTTCGACGTCATATGTTTTTTCTTCTTAGGTTTCGAAAAAAGTTCCCCTAACAAATAAATTACCTCCCAATAGTTCAATTAACCGAATCAACTTTTCACAGTGATTATTTCTTTACTAAAAAACTATAACCTATTACTCTTAAATGAGCAAATATCCATACCTATTTTAACACCCAGCCACGCTCTGTCAACAACGCCGTCAATCCATCTGCTAAACGGTCGGTAAGTGTTACATGATAATTATCATTCAATTTTAACGCTTGACGAGTACTCTTTTGAACAACAATCACTTCTGTACTTCCCGGAGAACTCTCTAATAACAGTTTAATTTCATCAATTTGATCGGCTTCACTATTTAAATAGAGTTTAGGTTTTGGTGCGTATTGCTGATCATTTTCATCTAACACTGTCATATCATTGACAATTAATTGTTTTTTATTTTGACGAGTACTTACTTTACCATTTAAAATCACCGCTTGATTTTCAGCAATTTTCCCTTTCATATTACGATAAGCGTTCGGAAAAGCTACGGCTGAAATCTCCATACTCGCATCACTTACAGTTAAAAAACACATCAATTCCCCATTCTTAGTACGCGTTTCTTTTAAGCGATGAATGTACACCCCAAAATTAGCCGCTTTATCTTGAGGAACTTGCATAATAGTCTGGACCAAAGCCTTTTTAAGTTGATGTGGATAACTTGTTAATGGATGCTCTGACAGATAAGTGCCTAAATACTCTTTTTCTTGTGTTAAACGATCAACTGCTGGCATTTCTTCCATCTCAGTATATTTTGGTTTCAAGGCCAATTTACCACC
>NZ_JAFYUW010000132.1:0-4830 GCF_017549435.1 Brochothrix sp. | reverse complement strand
TATTTCTGACGTCTTTTATTAATTACAACGCTTATTTTATCAAGCAACCAGTTCAATGTTTTTGTTTTAAAGAGATAGAGTATAACAAGATAAATCCCTATCCCCACAATAATTTGTAAAAACGTTAGTCCCACTGGTTGTATTGGTAATTTATTCATAACTAACAGAGCGCTCACCATCACGCCGCCTGCTATGATAAGTAACGGTAGCTCTTTTAACCAAACCCACTGATCAAGGCTCTCACGCACAATAATCATCATCGCTAACAGAACAACGCCTTCTGATATAGAAGTTGCCACAGCCGCTCCCTGAGCTCCGTACTGTGGTATCAACAGCACATTGATGATTACATTGACGAATAATCCTGAACATACCGCAATACTATATCCCCTCATCCGATTCATCGGCAGTAAAAATTGATTACCGATAATTGAACCCCAAGCTAAGAATAGAATCACTGGTGTTAGTAACACTAAAACACTGCCTGCGCCTGTGAAACCTGCCCCTAAAAACCATCCCATAAAATTTCCAGATATTCCGGCGATGCCGAACATGAGTCCAACAGCAAATAACAACGTGATACTCAACGTCCGGTTCAAAAACAAGCGCACAGTGGCGTGCTCACCTTCTGATACAAGCGCAGAGATACGAGGTAACATCACTGTACTAATAGACGTCATCAAAGCGAGTGCGATGCTGATAATTTTATACGAACTATCAAAAATCCCTACTTCGCTCGTGGTGCTATAAATTCCCAACAGTGTCCGATTTAACACAAGATACACCTGCATCGCCAATTGTGTAATAAAAATGGCTAACGTCGGTTTCAAATGCTTGATAACACTGAGACAAGAAACTTTTACACGGTCAATATATTTTGGTATATAGGGAAATAATGTCACTTGTCCTGCTACTTGGGAAATTATTAAAATAATGATATAGAGCGGTAAATCTTCTTTTTGTTTGACGAACATAAAGATGGCGATTAATCCTGCCAATTTTGTGATTGTATTACGAATAACAATTTTTTTGAATTGTTCCAAACCCATAAATAACCATGCGACATCTGAAGCCACAATAACAATATAAAGCGATTGTATCCAAAAAAGAGAGATGAATTCCGTGTTCCAATACATAAATAAACAGAATAAAATAAAGGCGACACTCACGGTCATTACACGCAATATAAATAAACTTTTAAACGTCTCACTCAACTTTTTACGATTGTCTTTGACTTTAGCAACTTCCCTGATACCATAAGCGTCCAAACCTAAAATTGCAATTAAAATAAAGTACTGGACGATTGAAAAAGTATAACTTTTCGCCCCTACTCCTTCTGGTCCTAATACACGCGCAATATAAGGCACAGTCACTAACGGTAACAGCAACACCAAAATTTGATAACTGGTATTATAGATGAAATTTTTAGCGATTTTCATAATTTTCTCCTTATACACATATTAACCATTGATTTTATATTCTTTCGCATACCGATAGAGCAGCACCACACAGAGGTAAAACATTTCATTGTACTCCACCGATAAAAAAAACATCTGCACAAACAACGCAACAAATACCGGCAAGAAAAAATACACTTTATGCTTAATTAATTTAAGCGATGTGTAAAGTAGCATTATACAGAAAGAGAAATACGTAATAAAGCCTACGATTCCTAATTCTGACAATATCTCTAAATAAGTATTATGGATATAACGTGCCAATAACTCACCTTGATCTAGGGAATAACTTAGCGTACTATTGATGCCGATTCCTAAAAGTGGATGTTGTGTGAACGTGTGCCACGCATTGGCCCATAATACGTTACGGCCACTCCCACCATCTGAGCCAATAGATGAAAACCGATTTTCTAACTGTTCAAAAGGATTGATTGGTAATTGGTTTTGAAAGTAATACGCAATTATTACAATTATACAGACACCCATAACGATCTTTATTTTTTTACCATAATTTTTACCAATAAAGAGCAACAACACTGCGCCTAAGACAATACCGACATATCCGCCACGTGAAAAAGTTAAGACGATGGCCGATAAAGTTAAAATAAAGCCAAGAATATTACGAAACTTATTTAAATGTGTAAATGTGTAGAAGAAATACAACGTCACAAACAACACAAATATATTAGGGTCCGTACTTGCTACACCTGTTAAACGAGGTGCCTGACGGTCAATTAACGCGCCTAAGACTTGAATACCGTTTCCTTTAAAAACCATGTTTACCTGCATAATACCCAACACATAATATACTAATGAAATACTAATTCCGATTAATCCAGATATTTCGATCATCGTTTCAATTTTTTTTATTGAGAGGCGGACAAGAGTGCCTCGCATAATGAAGTAATAGCTGAGCAAAATCAACACAACAACGATAAAACGCAACTGTTCTGCAGGATATCTAAATTGGAGTGCAGAGAAAATCGAGATCATAAAAAAGGCAATCATCAGTGTTTCAAAGAATAATAATTTATCAAAAGCAAGCGTTTTGATACTAAATATCGCCCCAATTCCCAACACTATCATGTACAACTTAACGGAAAAACCCACATAGATATTAAAAATACCAAAATAAAGTGAGAGCATCACTAACAATACAAATATTTCTGACCATTTCCATTGACGATTATCCTGTAATGTCACTATTAAACACTCTCCCTTTATTTTGAATAACTATTTGGCATCCCGTGCCTTTTTATATGCCTTCACACCATTACTCATCATCTTTAAGACTGCAAAGTAACTGTAGTCACCTTTGACTATTTTTTGTTTCCTGATGATGAATTGTATCATTAAAATACGGTACCACCTCGATGTCATTGCATAGAATGCGGCACCTTTTGATTCAAAATATTGTTGATTATACGAACTAAACCAAGTGGATGTACTCATATCTGTGGTTCCGATTTTTATGGGCACATACCGAACGGTCAAACCTGCGCGTAAAGCTGCATATAAAAAGGCACTTTCCTCACCACAATAGAGTGCTTCCCCCGCACCGATTAATTCATTAAATAACAAACCTTTTTCCTCAATAGCTGAACGTTTAAAAGTTATTTCCACGGATGACACTTTTAAAATTGAGAGGTAGTTTTCCTCACTAGAAGTTGTGCGGAATTTTTTTGGTGTAGGTGTACCTGTGCGTTCTACAATAAAACAGATCATATCAGCCTCTTGATAAGTCTGATAAGCGGTGTCAATGATTGCGACAACATCATCAACGTACTGCACATCATCATCAGCTACAACGACAATATCTGCTGTCGCTTGTTGAAGCGCAATATTGCGACTTTTACTGAGACCTTTACCTTCATAACTGATACATTTGACCGCTTCCTTTTCAGGAATAACACAGGAACCCTTAGTTTTATGCGTCAGTTGGTTTACAATTACTGCCTGCGTATTAATGTTCATTTTCTCAAAAAAAGTTAAATGAGGTTGATTCATTGTGGCAACTAAAAATTCAATGGTTGTCATAATTCCTCCTTATAAACTCCAATATAAGTAATCAGCATTTGCATGATACTCATTATAAAAGCGACTCTGCATTTCAATCATTATTTTCTGCTCATTTGTTTGTTTATACATCGTGTCAATAATTTCTGGGGTTAATTTTTGATACTCGTCATGTACTGAGCCCATCACAACACAATCCGCGTCTTTAATATCAGCAATTGTTTGCAATGGCAAACCGTACATTTCTTGTACATCTGCTCCATTGGCCAACGCATCACACAGTTGTACATCAACGCCATAACTTAACAACCCTTGGACGATTTCATAAATTTTCGAGTTGCGAATATCTGGTGTGTTCGGTTTAAACGTTACACCTAAAATAACGACTTTGGCACCTTTCACTAACAGGTTAGCTTCAATGATTTTTTTGATAATATTTTCTGATACAAATTCACTCATTGAATCATTAATTTGGCGACCTGCTAAGACGATTTGTGAATGATAACCTAATTTTCCTGCTTCATAGATGAAGTAATACGGGTCAACTCCGATACAATGGCCTCCAACAAGCCCTGGATAAAAACCTAACGCATTCCATTTGGTATTCATCGCTTCCACTACTTCAAAAGTATTTACGCCCATACGGTCAAACACCTTCGATAATTCATTCATGAAAGCAATATTGATATCACGTTGACTGTTTTCAACAACCTTAGCAGCTTCGGCTACTTTAATCGAACTGGCACGGTGTACACCCGCTTCAACAACAATTTCATACAGATTTGCAATTGTTTCTAATGTCGCAGCATCTGTTCCTGATACAATTTTCACAATGTTTTCTAAACGATGTTCTTGATCGCCTGGATTAATACGTTCTGGAGAATAACCGACAAAAAAGTCTTTGCCGCAAATTAAACCCGACGCTTCTTCCAAAAGCGGAATACATACTTCTTCTGTGACACCTGGATAAACTGTTGATTCATAGACAACATACGACCCTTTTTTTAACTGACGACCGACTGTACGGCTCGCAGATTCAACCGGGTAAAGATTGGGTGTTTTATCTTGATTAACTGGTGTTGGTACCGCGATAATATGAAACATCGCCTCTTGCAGTTTGCTTTCATCTGCCGTGAATTCAACAGTTGTCGCAGCAATGACCTCATTACCCACTTCATTGGTCATATCGATGCCTGCTTGATAGGCCGCAATACGTGTTTCATTGAGATCATAACCAATCACAGCGATTCCTTTAGCAGAAAAACCAACTGCTAAGGGCATGCCCACATATCCTAAGCCAATAACGGCTACTTTTGCTTTATTATCTATTAATTGTTGTACACTCATTTTTCCAACT